>CAYZHL010000035.1:7331-8017 GCA_964478095.1 uncultured Clostridia bacterium
GACCACTGCACTCCCAGGCCTTCTTGCGGCGCCCGGGCCGTACCGATGGCAAGGCCATCGCTTTCCACTGAACTCGTGGAAGTTGCGTTCAACATCGTCGACCTCCGCTGTGCCCTTGTGTTCTAGGTAGCAACACTCGGTCATGGCCGGGGCAGCTCAAAACGCCCTGATCTGGCCTTTGTACTGTTTCAGCAGCGCTGCGTTGAATTCCTGCCCGCCCGGGATGTTGGCGCTGGTAAATATCGGCGGCTCTACGCCCCGTTCTACTAGTATCTTCACGGTGCGAACCACCAGAGCATTGACAATAGCTACTCCGATCACCGTCGATAAGGGCGCGATTTTCTGCTCGACCCCATCGACTCGTATTGCGGCGTCTCCATACGGAACGTGTGTGTCAATTACAATGTCGACCAGTTCAAACAGGCGCTTGCCGGAACCGTTTCGCAGAGGCGTTGCCTTGGAAGCTCCTATAGACGTGATACCGATGACACGAGCGCCCAACTTGGACGCCTCAGCGGCCATTTCCACCGGCACAGCGTTCACCCCGGATGTCGACGCCACCATGAGCACATCGTCGCGCTCAATGCCTGATTCCTCAAGCACCACCTTGGCCAAGCCGTGCAGGCATTCCAACTTCGAGCTCTTCGATGCGCCGTTCGATACCATCAGCGAGGGTTCCATGATCG
>CAYZHL010000035.1:8027-12068 GCA_964478095.1 uncultured Clostridia bacterium
CCGGAGCGAGCCCACCCGCTCTGTAGAACATCTCCTCACCCAGCATGTGTGAGTGGCCGGCGGCGAAGTAGTGAAGCACACGTCCGCCGGCGATAGTGTCGGCAATCAACGTGGCTGCTCGCTCCATGCTGTTTTCCTCAGACCGCTGAACCTCATCGAGAAGTTCGCGCACCAAATCAAAATAGTCGAACACCTCAGCCTACCTCCCAGGATAGCGCCGCCAGCGCCGCCGCTAGATGCCAGCTCCGATGCCCACCCTGAACCAGATCATCGAATGCCCTACGTCTATTATATATTGTTTATAATGAATATCAAGAGCGCAAATCGGGTATGCAGATCACGCAAACCCGACACCCGGCAAGTTCATCCGGATCACCGGACGTGGGGTCGCAGTTGTTATGGGGTTGACCTCCGGGGTTTTGTAGTGGGCGGCGCGCCTGGCGGGACGGCCCACAGAGCGCGGCGACGGCGGCCGACGGCTTCCGTGAGCCTGTGCCCTGTGGGACAGGATTTCCGAGGGACCCGGGTAGACCGATGCAGGAGGGCCGAAAAAGGTGTCCCGTAGGTTACAGGAGGCGATCACCGACGATATCGCACGCCCTGAGGTCGAGAATGATTGCTTCGGCACACGCGCCCTGGCTGGGGTTTTGCTGACCGGGGGTTTCGCCCGCCGGAACGGCCTGCGGAGGGCCGATGCTGCTATCGGCTATACGTAGTTCAGACCAGGCACAGGGAGCGGAATTCGAAGGTCAGTAAACAGCCAACGGATCAGTTCGGGCCCAGCTGGAGGCAGGTTCGGCGTCGTCCAGTCGTCGCTGAATCGTTCATCCATGATGGGGCGAACGCATTCCAGCAAGGCGCGGTCGTCCAGCGACATCACAGTATGGCCCAGAAGGCCTACACGATGCAGAGTCAACCCCGTCTGGTGTAGCAGAGCCGCCATCTCGAGGTCGGACGCGGGCACTGTGATGGTAAGCATGTCGGGATCGTATTCGGCGCACGCATGCGCGACGAGCTGCAGCGCGCACCACCTAGCCCCGGCGAATTCGGCCACGTGCAGCCTGGTCCCGCCGTCGTCGGATTTGCGGATCCGCACTATGATGTAGGCCAAATCGCCGCAGGCCAGTCCTCCTACCCACGTTCGCTCTAGCGACCCCAGGCGCAACACGTCAGGCCTCTGCCATGACAGTTCGCGAAAGTCGGAGACGCTGCGGACGTAGCGTACCGGTTCGCGCCTGTAGATTGACGCCAACGCGGGCACATCGTCTTCCGAAGCGAGCCGCATTTCTGCAGCCGAATGCGGCGGCCAATGGACTGCAGCTTCCCTCAGGTTTGATATCTGCTCTCGGTCCGCCTCCACCCTCAGGAAGTCGCCGGTATCGGCGGCGCCTAGGCGCCTGTACACGTTGGAGCCTCCTGATATCAACATCATGACCAGCCCTTCTGTCACGGCCTGCTGAATGATGCTCTCGACGAGATCCGATGCGAGCCCCATGCCTCTGTAGGCTTGCTCGGTGCAGACCGACCCGAGGGCGGCCACGGGAATCCTGCACCCTTCGGCGACGAGTCCGAAGCGAACATACCCCGCATGAGCCGCAGGCAACCCGGTCCTCGGGTCCACGAACACCCTGAGCCTTGCCAGGTTCGCATCGCTGAGAAGCTGAGGAAACTCCAGCCCCATGGTGCGGCCCACGGGGCTGAACGTGTCGTTGACGAGGTCCAGCACCGCGTCAAGCTCGTCAGGCCGCGGCGCGCGCGGTCCGTCTAGTTCACTGCGGTGCACCTCGGAATCGGCCGGGGCGCCCGCGCCTTCCGCTCCATATCGGTCCGCCCGCGAGCCTGCGTTCTCCGCACGAAGATGATCCACCATCAGCAAAGCACCTCATCCCATGGGTTACTCGTCGAAGTAACTCGCCGCAGCCTGGGCAAGTATCGCGGCGCCATATACCAAAGCCTGTCGATCGAATGCGGCGTCCGGATGATGGAGTCCAGGCACGAAATCCGGAGTAGTGATTCTCTCCCTAACGCCGGCCTCGCCCAGAACCGCGACTATCGCCGCGCGGGCGATGCCGATCATCTCCGGATCGTAGCAGGGAGCCGGCATCTTCTTCTCGCGTTCGAGCCACACATCGGCGCCCATCGAGCCCGCCGCGGCATTCACCGCCGCGTCCACGCGTGCGCGGAGGTCGTCCGCCATCTCGTCCGACTCTGCCCGGATGTTTACCGTCAGCGCACCCTGCTCGGGTATGACTCCGCTCGGCTTCCCGCCCGGCCCGCCGGCGCCAAGGCCGACTACATTAACTGTAGCGCACGCCAGGGGATCGGGCTTCACGCTGTTGACCGCCAGTGCAGCCAGAGCCACGGCATCTGCGGCGTTCACTCCCAGATGGGGTCTGCCTGTATGAGACGGTCTCCCCTTTACCACATAGTGTAGCGTTCTGCCGCCCGCGTGCACAAGACAGGGGGTCGCCTGCCCCAGACTGCATTCGGCCGCTGGGCGCACATGGATCCCGAACATGGCGTCTACACCCTCGACCGCGCCGGCCTCTATCATCTTCTCGGCCCCAAGCCCGGTCTCTTCAGCAGGCTGAAACACCAATCTGAGTCGCCCGCGCGCTTCACGGCACTGCCGAGCCAAGATGATCCCGGCGGCCAACACCATAGTAGAGTGAGCATCGTGCCCGCATGAATGGACGTAGACCTCTTTCCCTCCCACGCTGTGGAGCATCGCGTCCATGTCGGCGCGCAGCGCCAGGACTGTTGGGCCTGAGGGGGTTCGCAGGTCTCTCGGGTTCGCAGGGGCCAGGTCTCTCGGGCTCGTTCCCTGGCCTGTGCCGACCTCCTGGCGAGGCCCAAGATCTGCCACGACCCCCGTCCCGGCCAGACCCGTGCGGACCTCAAACCCGGCATCTTCCAGACGCGCCGCGATGAAACCGGCCGTCTTCATTTCCGCAAACGGACCTTCAGGCATGTCATGAAGTTGCTCAAAAACCTGGTCAATATCATCCCGCATGCTGCTCGCTGCCCGCAGAGACTCATTCATGCCGCTTCTCGACTTCCTTCCACGATTCGGCAAGTCGACGCCTAATAGCCTCATCGCAAGCCACGCCCGCCCGCAGCAGGGCCAGGATGACCGCGCCCACGACCGGCGGATACGACGCCTGCACAACCCGCGCCCCTGGTGCGAGCCTCGCCAGCTCGCCTTCAAACGGGCCGGTAATCACTTCGCCCGCCTTGAACACACTCCCACACAACGCCACTGGGAACTTCCCGGCGCCCATACCCAGCGCCCGCGCGGCCGCGCACGCCGCCAGAGCCAGCTCCCGCCCGGCGTACTCCATGATCCCCAGCGCGACCGGATCGCCCTCCTGCGCAGCCGCCACCACGTCAATGCAGAAGTCGGCAATGTCCCGGTTGTTCACCGGCTGCCTGTACAGCACACTCCTCAGGCCATCGAGGGTGTCAATTCTGTAGCGGGTCAATGCCCTCCCCGCCAGGCTGGTTGCCGGGCCGCGTCCATCGTGGGCCCGGGTGGCGGCGGCCAAGCCCAGGCGGCCGATGTCCTGCCCGCTTCCTTCGTCGCCCACGCAGTATCCCCATCCGCCCGACCGCGCCCGCCTGCCCGCTCTGTCCACTGCCATCGCGATGCTGCCTGTGCCGGCTACAATCACTACGCCGTAAAGCTCACCCACAGCCGCCGCCAGCCCGGCGGCGGCATCATTCTCAACATACACACTCTCCGCGTCCAGCTCGGCCCGGGCGGCCTCAGTCATGGCCACATTCACCCCGTCAATGCCGACCCCGCCCAGCGCGAGTTGGGCCACGCGTATCCTGCAGCCCGGCGTCGACACGTAAAGGCGTGCATCGCGCATAGCCGCTTCCACGCCGTAGCGCACCGCCTGCGCGGCCTCGCGAGCGCCTCCGACTAGCCTAAGGTAGTTGGATGGCCCGGCGAACCCCAGGCCCAGGAGATTGCCGTCCGTATCTGCCACTAGGCATGCGGTCTTGGTCCCGCCGCCGTCCACGCCTACTACAAGATCC
>CAYZHL010000035.1:12078-14141 GCA_964478095.1 uncultured Clostridia bacterium
TTGTTCACCGAAACCCCCAGATTTCCTCCGTGCCTGCTTCTTGAGCACCGTTCATACTCCCGCGCAGCGCATGACGCGAACCCCCAAGGCAACTGAGCTCGCCTCAAGGGCGCTGTTGAGCCGAGTTGCCCAAACTGCTGGCCGTCCTATTTGGCGCCCTCCATGACATCCTTGATTGCCGCCCATCGCGGTTCAGTCATGGTGCCGAACCTGAACAAGGCCACGCCAGCGGCGCCAGCATCCAGTCCCGCCAGGGCTGCCGCCTTGAGCTCGTCGTAGGTGCACTTATCCGGATATGCCTGCAACCCGATGTACACCGGCACTCCGCCCACGGCCCGCGCTGCGCCGCGGGCCACGTCCCCGACCCACGCCGCAGGTTTGGAGTAGTCGATGTGGTACGCCATAGGGCACACGAAGTCATACAGCTTGCCCGCATCTTCGTAGCTCTGTGCGTAGTGGCACATGGCGAAGGGCACTGTCTCATCGATCGCGCCTTCGGGCATCAGGCTCGCAGAGAACGCCGCGCTGGGGTCGATCGACTCTACTACAGCGCGCATGCTGGCCGCCGCCTCGAGTATCTCTGCCCGGCGCATGTTGACCCAGGCCCCCACGTCCTTTTCACCTGTCGCGTACGCCTCGAAGAAACGATTGGGATTGGCCGGGTTGGCGTACAAGGTCTCGAACATGACTTCACGCACCCTGTCCACGTTGATTCCAAGCTCAGAGGCCTTCTGAATGTGGGCCGGACAGAAGCAGTACACCATGTGTCCGTAGCGGATGTAGTCCAGATGGATTCCGTCCACGTGATACCTCTCCATGACTTCTCTGATCATGGCATTGGTGTATTCCAGGTGAGACGGCGACGCCGGGCACACCCTGCCGTCGTCTATCTCGTAGGGCTTGAACTCGGTGTTAGCCTTCCCATGATGCCATACTCTGGCTTCGGGATGAACATCGGTGTAGGCCTTGTCCTGGTTGAACACGAACCATGCGTGCACGCGGATCCCCAGCGGGCGACATACGGCGATCATGTCCCCCAATGCATCCTTCCCAGCCTCCGCGGGCGGCGCCAAAGCGCTGGCGTACTCGGCCTTGCCTGAAGTCCCCCTTACCAGCAGAATCACGTCTGTCACATTTCCCTCAGCCAGCTTCCCTGCGATGGCTTCGGCGCCTTGCGACCTCACTGTGCTTCCCCACATCCATACAGCCAGCTTGGGCCTCTGATCAGCGCCCGCCACCGTCGGACGAGACGCGCACAGAGCAAACGCCATACACGCAATCAGGCAACAGCAAACCAAACGTGCATTTCTCAGCATGATTCCCGGGCCTCCCTTATTCGCTTTTTCGGTCTATGCAATCCTGGGTTTCCTGGCCGCCGGCCTATGACTTGAGCCCGTGCCCGCGCGGATACAGCCCTGGAATCTCCACAGGCAGCCTTCCTCGCGGAACTATCTCGCCGAATATCACCTCCACAGCTGCCCTGATCGAGCAGGGCCGATACCCGTATGTGACCAGGCAAGTCCGCGCGTCCGGATACGAGCGAATATCGTACGGATTGCGAATCGCGCAGGCTATCACAGGTATACCGTGCCTCGCGGACCCTGTGGACCCTGTGGACCCTGTGGACCCTGTGGACCCGGTGGATCCGGCGGACGACCCAGCATCTGCCTCCCGCATCGCCGCCAGCAGCGCCCGCACCAACGCGCCCTGGGCCCGCTCCTGCTCCGCAGTCTTGCACGATGTCGCCACTATCACGGCATCCACTCGCGCGCCGGCCACGGCACCGCATACCGCGGCCACCTCTCCTGCTGTCGGAGTCAACCCGACGCCGATCTCGACAGCCTCCATCCCCCTGGCGGCAATCTCCTGGCCGAGCACAGTCTGGTCATCGTCAACGTCCTCCGCTCGCAGCCTCGGCATGGTGGCGGGGTACACGACTGCGATCCGCCGCGCCTTGGCCGCGGCGAGCGGCAGTATTCCGTCTTCATTGCGCAGAAGCGTCACCGATTGACGCGCGATCCTCTCCTCGGCAAGCAGGTGCTCTCGGCATCCCACTATCCCCA
>CAYZHL010000035.1:14151-16280 GCA_964478095.1 uncultured Clostridia bacterium
AGCGGGGGCCTGCCGTCCGCGCCCCACATGCCGCAGCGCGCCGCCTCGAGCGCCAGCTTCGTTCGGACTATTCGCCTGCAGGACTGATCAATGCGTTCCTCGGCGATCTCGCCGAACCTCACTGCCTGTTCCAGCATGTCCGCGGCCTGCCTCTGCAGGGCCAGGGTGTGGGCGAGTAGAACCATGTCCGCCCCGGCGATCGCCGCCTCCACCGCCGCCCGAGCCGTCCCCACACTCTGCTGAATAGCGCCCATCTCAAGGCAATCTGTTACGATTATTCCGTCAAATCGCATCCGTTCGCGAAGAAGGCCTGTAAGCATGGGACGGGACAACGTAGCACATGCCCCAGACGGATCCAGCGCCGCGCTCTGGATATGCGCCGTCATTATCCCGGTCGCCCCGCCCGCAATAGCCGCTGCAAACGGCGGCAGGTCCACCGACTCCAGATCCTCCGCGCTGCCGTCGAGCCGCGGCATCCCCAGATGCGAATCGACTGCCGTCCTGCCATGCCCGGGAAAGTGTTTTGCCGTGCAAAACAGGCCGACCGACCCGAACCCGCGCACGGCCTGCGCCCCGAGGGCACCAACTAGCGCAGCGTCGTCCCCGTAGGCGCGCACGCCGATTATCGGGTTGTCGGCGTCGGCGTTCACGTCCATATCCGGCGCCGTCACAGCGTTGAGCCCCATGGCCAGCGCCTCAAGGCCGATGATCCTCGCTGCCTCGTACGCGGCCGCCGGCTCGCCTGTGGCGGCAAGCGCCATGTTGCCGGGGAAAACCGTGGTCCCCGCCGTGACCTGTATGACTATGCCGCCTTCCTGGTCGGCCATGATAAACAGAGGAACCGCGGCCCCGGCGGCCCTTGCCGTCTCCTGCAGGCTGCACGTGAGCGCCAGCATCTCCGCCGGGTCCTTCGCGTTCCGGGCAAACAGCCCCACACCGCCGACTCCCGGGTCGGCAAGCAATGAGAGTATCCCCTCCGGAAGCCTGCCTTCTAGGCCATCGAAATGCTCCGGAAAACCCACTGCCATCATCTGCCCGATCTTCTGGCGCAGGCTGAGCCCGGCCACAATCCGGTCCGCGCACCGCTCGTTCGGAGTCGGCTCGCCCATTGGCCTGCCTGTAGGCCCGTTCGAAGCCTCATTCATCATCCCTTAACGGCCCCCATCGTTATGCCCTTCTGGAACTGGTCCTGCATGGACAGATACACGATGACTACAGGGATCGTGGCAATGGACATCCCGGCACACAGAGTGCCCCACTGAGTTACGTTGAGCCCCCTAAACATCGTCAGGGCCAGCGGAAGCGTCTTCAGGCGAATATTGTTGATGATCAGCAAAGGCCAGAAGAACAGGTTCCACGACCACATGACCTTGAATATCGTCATGGTGGCTATGACCGGCTTGGACAGCGGAAGCATGATCGAGGCATAGGTCCTAAAGGGCGAGCAGCCATCGACGCGTGCCGCGTCCTCCAGATCCTCCGGTAAGGCCTGAAAGAACTGCTTGAACATGAAGATGCCGAACCCGGAGCCAAGGAAGGGAACGATCATCCCCTGGTAGGTCTCGAGCCACCCTAGTTTCCGAACTACGAGGTATAGGGGAATCGCTATCACATAGAACGGAACCATCATTGTGGCCAGCGCCATATAGAAGAGCAAGTCCCGGCCTGGAATCCTGCGCCTGGCCAGTACATATCCTGCAAGAGAGTCGATGATGAGCGACGGAACGGTGATGAAGAAACTCACTATCACGCTGTTGATAAAGAATGTTCCAAGGCTCACATCCTCATCGAAATTCCGTGAGAAGTTCCACGCCTTCACGTAGTTCGAAAACGTAACACTCTTCGGGACCAGTTTGTATGAGAAGATCACAGAGTCGGGAGTGAGCGACGTCGATATCATCCAGAGAAATGGAACTATCATGACAAACGCTCCCGCTGTCAAGAGCGCGTATTTTAGGACCTGCCCCACTACGTGCTTTGAGGACGTGTGCCGTTTTGCACTCATGGTGTGCACCTCCATCGCACTGACTGACGCCTAGTATACGATCTCATCTGCGCGGAACACCCGCCGCAGGGTCCAGCTCAGAACCAGAAGCCCGACAAACAGGATGACCGCGAGTCCGCTTGCG
>CAYZHL010000036.1:0-5533 GCA_964478095.1 uncultured Clostridia bacterium
ACCTTGCCCTCGTTTCCGGCTGTCTGGCGAACGGCGCCGCCCAGCCCGATCTCGCGTTCGCAGCGCCCGCCCTCGCGGAACTGGCTGACGCTGCCGCGCGCGTGGCCATGTCGGACCCCGGTCGCTCCCGTATGGCCCAGGCAAACCTCAAGCCCCGACTGCGGATGACGGTGCTGTACTACTATGCCAACATTCTGGGCTATCTGGTCGTAGGCACTACCAACCGAAGCGAACTCACCGTTGGCTATTTCACCAAGTACGGCGACGGCGGATCCGACATCATGCCCCTTGCCGGCCTGGTGAAGTGGCAAGTGCGCGAACTCGCCTCATACCTGGGCGTTCCCCGGCACGTAATCGAAAAGGCCCCCACGGCCGGCCTTTGGAGCGGCCAGACCGACGAGGGCGAGATGGGCATTTCCTATGCCAAGCTAGACCACTACATACTCACCGGTGAAGCCGACGACGCCGTTCGCCGGCGTGTCGATTCGCTGAACCGCGCCTCCCAGCACAAACTGGCCAGGCCGCCGGCGCCGAACATCCCTCTGGAATGAGACACATGCGGGTCCATTACTAGGACCGATACAGCAGTGTCTCCCTAGTGAACATCTTAATCGCCACCGGCGACACCACAGCAGCTGCAATCAGGCTGCCTACAACTGATAGTACCATCGCGTCCCATTGCAGCCCGCCGGCCTGCGCTATCCTATTCATGGCCGCGAACGGGCCGTAGACTGGCAAGAGGCATGACCAGAGTGCCTTAGCTTGAGAAAAGGCAGCTACAAACCCCGGGATCATCACTGCGAACATGAGCGGCGTGGCGCCCGACTGTGCATCGCGGAACGTGCGTGCCCTTACGCTTATCATCATCTGTGCAACACTCACAATCAGGGCTAACGGTAGACCCGTTATTAGCGATGCCGTGAGCATGAACCCCGGCAACCCGCTATCCCCCGCCATGCTGGGCGGCATCAGGTTGCTCACTGCCCAGAATGCGGTGAGCGTGAGGACCAGCGGAATCACGGATATGGTGAATACCGCGCCCAGTTTGCCCAGGAAGACCGACATATCGGACGCAGGCGTCACGAGCAGCGACTCGAGCGTGCCGCGCTCCTTTTCCCCGGCTGTCACGTCGATCGCCACAAACAGGCCCCCCTGTGCCACAGTAACGGCGACGAGTATCGTCAGATAGAAAGACGCCATGAAGGCCCCCCGCTGCTCCGGCGTGGCCAGATCCTCTTGGTTGAGCGCTACAGGGACCAAGATGGACGGATCAACCTCGCGTGCCGCCATCCGCTCGGCTACCACCATCTGGTTGTAGGCGCCCACAGCCAGCTGTAGGCGGGTATCGGAGAACCCTCCCCCGAAAATGCCGCCGGCCGTGCTATTGACGAGCAGTCGCGCCGTGGCCGGGCGCTCCTCCGCGACTTCTTCAGTGAAGCCAGGCTCGAACACCAGGCCTGATTCCTTCTCGGCATCCTGGATGACCGCTTCGAGGTCGCCCTCGTATTCCTCAAGGGTTATCCCGTACTTGCCAAACGTATCTAGAAGCCTTGCATCGGCGTACTCGATTCCCTGCGCCGGTATGGTGACCGGCTTCTCCCTCCGTGCGGTCATCGCCTTCATCAGCATGGGCGTAAAGCTGGCGTAGAAGATCCCTATTACCAGCGGAATTACGATGGCCTGCGTCATGCCCTTCCGGTCGCGCACCGTATCCATCAGCTCTTTACGCCATATGTTCATCACGTCTCTTGGCATCGCGTCTCTCGCCTCCCGCTCACCTTGCACGTCCGCCAGCGTCGCCACCGCGGTCGTTGCTGTCGATGCCGCCGCCGGCATTGCCATAGGCATTGCCGTAGGCATTGGCGTACTCGCTCACAAGCAGGCCCTGTGCCCCACCTGCCAAAGCCACAAACGCGTCCTCCAGGCTGTCGCACCCTGTCTTTCCCATCAGCTCCGCCGGGCTCCCCACCGCGGCAATGCGACCGCGTACAATAATCGCTACCCTGTCGCACAGCCTGGCCGCCTCGTCCATATAGTGCGTGGTGAACAGCACACAGTGCCCCCTGTCGCGCAGCAACCGGATGATATCGCGCGTCTCGCGAACGGCCATCACATCCAGGCCGCTGGTAGGCTCGTCCATTATCACATTCTTTGGGTCATGCACGAGCGCGCGGCCCAAAATCACCTTCTGCCGCTGCCCGCGGCTGAAACCCTCCGTTCGCCGGTCTGCGAACTCGCCCATGCCCAGCATGTCGATGACGGCCTGCACTCGCGCGTCGAGCTCCGTGCCGGAAAGGCCATAGAAGCCTCCGAAGTACGTGAAATGCTCACGCGGCGTGAGTCGCGGGTACGTCCCGCTCGAGTCGGTCTGCACGCCGAGCGCCCGTCGGACCGCGGCCGGATTCTGCCCCACATCGTGGCCGTCCACGATCACAGTGCCTTGCATGGGGCGGATCAGCCCGCATATCATCCTGAGCGTCGTGGTCTTGCCTGCCCCATTCGGGCCCAGCAGCCCGGTTATGTGCCCGTCGGGGCATTGAAAGCTCACACCGTCCACAGCCCGGACCTCTCCGTAGTGCTTCACGAGATCCCGCACTTCGATCAACTAGTCCCACCGCCCTTTCCAGCCCGCGCCCGGCTTCGACCGTTCGCGCCATTGACCTCATCAAGTTATCTTCGACCTGCCGCGCACGAATCCTCTACTTACTTCGTCGGCCGTTCGCCGAACCGGCGACGACACCACCGTGATGCTCTCGATGACTACTTCCTCCTGCATAGCTTCCGGGCGAGACGGATCGCGGGTTCGCCTCACCTCCACGTGAGGCAGAACCACCGAAAGCTCGTGAGCGGCAGCTGCCGCAGGCATCATCCGCTCCACAATCATGGTCTGCCCGGCGACAGCGATCTCGACGTAGTCGCGGGGCGCCGCGGCGCCTCCCGAAAACAGCGCGAAGAGCCTCCTCAGCACGCCAACCGCCGGCGCCATGTACGCTGCCGGGCTCAGCCTCGACCTCCGAACCGAAGCCCTCCGAACCGAAGTCGTCCGGACTTGGCTTGTCATCCCCGATCTCAGTCCTTTCTCATGAGCTTCTCCATTTGTCAACATATGAACAGGCAGGACATGCGGATACGGTCTGGAATAACTCATGCATACAGGCACAGTGGATTGGATCTCGCAAACGGAGATGTGGCCGTTGACGAACAGGAAAGTCCCCTTCGCTCTGGTACTGGCCTTGATATGCACAGGAGCGCTCTTCCTGGTAGGACTGGCCCTTTCATCGCAGAACGTCCCGGATTACCCCGGCATAAGCCCATTGGCTGCCGGCCGGGCCGGAGTAATCACCTTTGCCGTATGGGCCGTCACAGCAGGGCTATTCATGGTGGCGCTGGTGGTGTTTGCGATCGTGGAACGCCGGGAAAGCGGCGCCCGCTTTGTGCTCCATCTGTCCAGGACACGAACGCTTCTGACCTGGCTCGTGCTGGCCATGGCGCTCCTTTCGGCGCTGACCTTAAGGGGCACTGGACCGCGGCGCCGAGAACAGCCGGCTCAGAAGGCCCAGGAGTCTTCGGCGCCCATCGGCCCGGAGGAACTCGTGCAGCCACCGCCGGGGACGGATACGAAACCAAGATCCGACAGCAAGCCTTCCGTGCAACGCGCGCCGGCGGCATCATGGCCCTGGGCAGTGTACGCGATGGCTGCGGTCACACTGGCATTGGCGGGAACCGTAGCAGCGCTCACGCTGGCTCGAAGGCGCAAGTCGCCGGCTGCTGCGCCTGTAGCGGCGCTTGAGCAGCCCAGCGACGGTCGGCTAATCGATCCTGCGTGGTCCGATGAAGAGGCTTTCACTACAATACAGCAGGAACCGGACCCGCGCGCGGCAGTAATCATGTGCTACCGTCTGTTTCAATCCGTGCTCGAGCAGGCCGAGGTTCGAATCGAGGAGCATCATACGCCGGAAGAATGCGGACGAATCGCCGTCCGCTCACTCAAGCTGCCGCGTCGCGCCGTGTTCAGGCTGGTCAGCCTGTATGGCAGGGCGCGCTTCAGTGAGCACCAGATCCGGGAGTCGCATAAATCCGCTGCCCTGTCCGAAGCCCGCCTGATAATCGTCGCGGCGCGCGAGCATATGGCGGCAAGGGCTCAGGCAACAGCCGAAGCGGAGCTGAAGGAGGCGCCGAGCATTGTCGCTTCTGGGCCCGAACGAGCGTGATCCGTTCGCAGATTACGTCCACATGCTGCTGGCCATGTCAGTCCTCATCGTATTGTCTTTGGACGTATACCGCCTCAATCCCGTGTGGGCGAAGCCCTTCACCGTGCGCCTCGCCGGTCTGAGCTTGGTTTATGTCGGCTACATCAGAGCGTGGCAAGAGGCTCGCACATCGGTGGAAAAGCCTATGCCTTGGAACGTGCGCCCCAAGCGCCATTTCTGGGACTGGTTCGATTCGATGCTTCCCTGGCGCCGCAAACCTAGCACGTTGCCAAGGGTATGTGCGGAGTACGACACCTTGTACCGGCAGCTGCAGATGTCCATGCGCCGCGGTCGCTACTTCGCGCGCTTCCTCGAAGAGCATGGGGCTCCGCTTGAAGCTCGGGAATATGCGCATGCCCATCTCGATGGGAGCAGCAACCTGAGCCCGAGCCAAGTATCATCAGTATTCGACATCATGGAGGAGTCACTATGAGTGTGTACACCCCCGAACCCGCTGATCAATCGACGCCGGCCATTGAGTGGGCCTGCGACAAATGCCACGAAGTCGTATCAGCCGTGGGAACGGCGATAGTGGGAAAACACGAACAGCTGGAGTTGATCTTGACGACTTTAGTGTCCGGCGGTCACCTCTTGCTCGAGGATGTGCCCGGAGTGGCCAAGACCCTGGCCGCTCAGGCCACCGCTCAAGCTCTCGGGCTGGACTTTCGACGCATCCAGTTCGTTCCCGACCTACTGCCCGGCGACATCATGGGCAGCTTCATCTACGACTCCCGCGCTGACTCGTTCAGGTTCAGAAGAGGGCCGATCTTCACCAACTTGATCCTGGCCGACGAGATCAACCGCGGGACGCCCAAGACTCAGTCTGCCCTGCTCGAAGCAATGCAGGAGCAGCAAGTCACTGTGGAGGGCCAAAGCTTCGCGCTCGACAAGCCCTTCATGGTGATCGCAACTCAGAACCCGCTCGAGTTCGAAGGGACCTATCCGCTTCCCGAGGCGCAGATCGACCGATTCCTGGCCCGGATGAGCATGGGCTACCCGTCCCCTGAGGCTGAATGCGAGATGCTCGCACGCCGGCAGTCCCGGCAGGCAGATGCTGTGACAATCTCGCCCGTCCTAAGCCAACAGGAGTTCCTGGAGATACAGCGCGCCATTGAAACAGTCCATGTGAACCCCGATATACACAGCTACATCGTGCAGATAGTCGCAAAAACGCGCGACGACCGCCGCGTGCAGCTCGGGGCCTCGCCCCGCGGGAGCCTCGCCCTGTTCAAGCTATCGAGGTCGCGGGCAATGATGCAAGGACGCGACTTTGTGACGCCCGA
>CAYZHL010000036.1:5543-5830 GCA_964478095.1 uncultured Clostridia bacterium
GGCTGTGGCCGTTCCGGCGCTGGCTCACCGCGTGATCCTCCGTCCCGAGCTCTGGGCTGAACGCATCTCCGGCGAAACGGTAGTCCGCGATGCTCTGGAAGAGGCGCCGGTGCCCAGGGCGGAATGGAGGTGAGGCCCTTTGCGTGCGCGTGTGGCCGGTAAGACCTATCTGTACGTCGCCATGTCGGGCGCGCTCATCCTGGCCGCTCTTGCGACCAGCAGGACTGAGCTGTTTATGCTGGCCACACCCCTCGTGTTCGTTCTGCTCACGCTGGCCTTCGAAGCGG
>CAYZHL010000036.1:5840-9994 GCA_964478095.1 uncultured Clostridia bacterium
CGCCTGAACCCGAGTACACAATAAACGCCCAGCTCCAACGGGATCGGTGCTTTGAAGGCGACCGAGCGGCGGTGTGTGTGACTGTCTCAGCGGTATCCCGAGTCCCACTGCTCAGCCTGCACATCATGATGTGTGATGTAGATAACCATGTGCTTGCCTCGCGTCACTTCACGCTGTCGCTCCCGCCGGGCGAAACGCGCGAATTCCGGTTTGAGCTGGAAATGCCGGTTCGAGGCGTGTTCTACGTAGGCGACGTGGTTTCGCGCGCTTATTCCCGTTCAGGGCTGAAATCGTACCCCGATCGCGTGTTCGCCGGACCCGAGTGCGTCGTATATCCAAGGCCCGACACGATCAGGACAGACTGGAGCGTACCGGCGCGGTCGAGGCAGCACGTGGGAGAATCCGCCTCCAGAATGGCCGGCGACGGCCTTGAGGTGTCGGACGTCCGATTGCACATGCCCGGCGATCCGGTCCGCCGCATCAACTGGCGTGCTACGCAAAGGCACGGCCAGCTCTACATCAATGACAGCCTTCGCGACCGCAACATCGACGTAGTGATAGTGGTAGACGGCCTAGCGGATCTAGGAGAACCTCCGCACTCCTATCTCGACTGCGCCTGCCGGGCCGCCGCCGGCATCGCGCTGGCATTCCTCCAGAGTCGCGACAGAGTCGGAGTGATAAGGTACGCGGGCGCGGTGGACTGGGCTATCCCGCGCGGCGGGCGCAATCAGCTCTACGCCATCCTGGATCGCCTGGCGCGCGTACGCACCATTCAGAGTTACGTATCGCCCAACATGCGGCTGATCCCCCGAAGCGTGCTTCCCCCGGGATCGCTGGTGCTGGTCATCACCCCCCTGCTTGACGACAGGTCCATCCACATGCTCACGGCGCTGGCGGCCCGAGGGTGCCGCCCCATGGTGCTATATGTGTCTCCAATGAGCCTGGCCGCGCCGGCAAAAACCGCTGATGAAGCCGCGGCTTTGGCCGAGCGGTGGTGGAGGCTGAAACATAGGGGTAAGGTCGCGCACCTCAGATCGATGGGGCTGATCGTGGCGGAATGGGATGGGGTCGGCTCCCTAGACGCCTGCCTCAGCAGCCATTTCGGCGCCCCAGGTTTCCAGGGAGGCCGAGACACTTGGCGTAGCTTAGCAAGGGGGAGTATGCTATGAAAACGACCCGCACGGCTCGGCAACGACCGTGGTGGACGATTGCGGCGCCGACTGCAGTGTGCCTCATTACAACGGGCTACGCTGCGCTGGCGGCGCCCGAATGGTGGGTAGTTGCGGTCGCTCTTGCGTCGGCCGCCCTATGCGCCGCAGGCGCCGCTGCGGGCGATTTCCGGCTGATCGGATGGAGCGGAGTTGCAGCAGTCGCTGCGTGCGCCGGAAGCCTAGTCGAGAACCGTCCGGCCCACTGGGGAGAGCCCACTCTGATGTGTATTGGCGTTCTAGCCATGATCGAAATCGGGCACATTGTGTGTATCATTCGAACACGCGAGGTGAATCCGTCATTATTCGTTCGCGTATGTGTGAACACGACTAAAGATGCGTCGAGAAATGCCGATAATGGAGATGTGGACGAGTATACAGCTCTCGTGAACCTGCTGCCGTTCGCGGCCCTTCGCCTGACGGCCTCGGGCGCCGCGTCACTCGGGCTCACACTTCTGTATCTGGCCTCCGCAGTCTCAGGCGCTCTGCGCGATTCCGACGTGTTCTTCATGATGCTGTTGGGCGCCGTTGCAGTGGGAGCGAGTGTGTACTGGCTCGTGCGTATGTCGATACAGGATTTTCACGTGTAATAGCGAATATATTATGTTGCTTGATAATCTATGGAAAAGCGTGCCGTGGCAGTCGATCGGAGGTCTGCCGTATGAGCCTCTTGGGACCGGTGGATTGGCTTCGTTCGGACAATTCCGACGGTGGCTTTGGCTCTGTATCGAGCAGAAGTAGCAGCTTTATGTCCGCACTGACCAAGATCGCAGAGCTCGAGGTGTTCTTCCTTAGCCCGGATTTCGTTATCCTGTTTGCAAACGAAGCAGCGGCAAGATCAACAGGGGTCTCAGCAACCGACCTGATAGGACGCAAGATTGACGGCTTGCTGCCTATGTGGTACCGACGTGTCGAGACGTTCCCCCCTGAACTTGAACGCACCGGCGCAGTCTTCTTCGATCATGGCTCGCCGGAAATGCGACAAGGCCAGCTCGTTCTGCGTGACACTTACGTGGTCCTCATGCGCAACGTCCTTGAGGGCTCCCCGCTGGGTTGGGTAGTAGCCAGCTTGGATCCAGCATTGCGCGCAGGCCTACAAGATGCTATGGACGCGATTCCTGTGCCTATGGCGATCCTGCACATGCCCGAACTCACCGTAGAGCTGGCCAACTCACTCTTCACAGCACTCCTTGCGCCATCGGAGTCGCTCTCCGCGGCCGAACCCGGCCAGCCCGGGCAGGCGATAGCTGTGATGGCAAGCGCGGCGGCGCGCACCGGAGAGTACATTGAGTCTAGCATCTCATGGCCGAGCAGCCCCGTTACGAGGCGCAGGATTCTCTGGACAATCTACTGCTGCCCATTTCGGCGTCTGGGTCAAAGCGACCGCGACAGCAAGGCAGTCGCCGTGCTGGTGCAGCAGACGCAGGAACGCGCCTTGATGCTCCGGAAGCTCGACGTCGTGCGCAGGCTGGGTTCGGCTCTGACCTGCAGTTCGGATACCCCATCCTTCCTGCACAACGCCGTGTCAGCCTGCGCGTCGCTCCTGTCCGCGACCTACTGCGCGATAGTCCGGTACGACCCAGTCGGCGATCGGTTGCTGAGGTTAATAGAGTCAAGCCCGCTCGGGCTGATTCCGCAGTCGGCTCCGTTGGAATGCCATCCTCGCCTCGCGGGCATCGTGCAATCAACAGATCCTTCCTGCCGCATAGTGCGGCTCAACGAGCACGCAGGGCCGATCGAGGGCGAGCGGGGCGGGCCTGAAACGTACGCTGTCTTTCCCATTGAAGTTCACGGCAAGTCCTACGGACACATGGTAGCGGCACTGATCGATGACGGAATCAATTTGAATACCG
This sequence comes from uncultured Clostridia bacterium, assembly GCA_964478095.1. Taxonomy (GTDB): domain Bacteria; phylum Bacillota; class DTU025; order DTU025; family DTU025; genus UBA5389. The sequence goes on from CAYZHL010000036.1 coordinate 8,902, forward strand.
ATGACGTGCGTCTGGCGGAACTGGTAGCAACCTATTGCGGCCTTGCGCTGGAAAAAAGGCACGCGGCCAGTGACTGTGCGGAGCTCGAAGCGGCGCAGCGAAAAGCGGAAAGCGAAGCGGTACAGAACGCCAAGCTTCTGGGCGCCCTCATCGACAGCCTTGACGATGGCGTAATCATCGTCGACTCAGATCAGCGCGTGATCCTGGCCAACGAAGGCGCTGCGATGTTTGTCGGGTTGCCGCGGAACGACATGCACAGGCTCGATCAGGTCTTCGCCCATACACAGCTTACGCAGATGGACGGAACGCCGGTTCCCAACCACGATCGACCGGTGCTGAGGTTGCTTCACGGCCTTCATGTTCTCAAAGGCGACTACACGCTGACGGCGGCGGATGGTTCCTCTCGCGTGCTCAGTTTCAACGGTGGAGTACTGAAGAATCCAGACGGCAGTATATCGTCTGCCATTGCGGTAGCGCACGACCGCACCGAATCTGCGCAGGCGGAAAAGGCCAGCCGGGACTACCTGAGATTCGTCTCGCACGATCTGCGGTCTCCCCTCACCCTCATCTCGGCTAGGGCACAGATGCTTGAGCGATCCGCCGATCAGCCCGACAGTGTGCGCAGGAACTCCCAGGCCATCCTTCGATCCGTTCGACAGATGAACGCCATGATATCTGACCTCGCCGACTCTGTGCGCCTGGAGTTCGGCGGCACGCTCGCCATACGGCCCCGAACACTTGACCTCGTCGCCCTCCTCGGTGAAGTGATCGAAAGGTGGAAGGAAACGTCCGAAGGCCATCGGATCGAAGCTCGCCTACCCGATTCGATGCCGCCTCCGTACGCCGATCCTGACGCCATTGAGCGCATACTGGCGAATCTCATGTCCAACGCGCTCAAGTACTCGCCCGATGAGGAGAAGATCATAGTATCGGCGACAGCTGATGATATCGAGGCAACCGTGTCCATAGCAGACCACGGGCCCGGAATTCCTCCGGAAGACGCAGGGCGTCTGTTCGAACGCTTCTTCCGCGCAGACAGCGTACGGAAACACCACGACGGCCTTGGCCTCGGCCTCACCATATCTCGGGCCCT
>CAYZHL010000036.1:10004-15757 GCA_964478095.1 uncultured Clostridia bacterium
CGGGCCCTCGTCGAAGCACAGGGCGGTCGCATCTGGGTGGAGACCGAGCTCGGTCGGGGCAGCGTGTTCTCGTTCACCCTTCCCTTATCACCACCCAGTCCTCGGAGTTGATCGCATTGCAACTTCGCCCCTGTGCTGGTGACTGAGGCATGAGCCTCAGCGCTAAGCAACTCCCGCGTAGTTGGTAGTCCAGCCCATCAGAACGCCAGATTGTGCGAGAAGGAACAATCGCACCGGTGTCGTATTTCTCATTGTTGCCGCAGTTGAGAGGGGGTGAAACACATGAGGATTCCCAAGTCAAGGCTGGTATTGCTTGCAGTTGCCATTCTGGTTGCGGTATCGGCCGCAATGGCCGGGCTGGCCCCGGCGGCGGCAGACGCCCAGGAGAGCTGTGTCGATTGCCATACGAACAAAGACCTCCTCATATCCCTGATCCCCGAGAAGGAAGGAGAGGCTGCAGAGACGGGCGAATCATGAGCGGGCCCTCCTCCCCCGGCGGGGGAGCCGTACGAGAAAGTATTCGTGGATCCGTCTTTCCTGAGCACCACCCATGGCTACATGGGATGCACATCCTGCCATGGGGGCAACCCAGATGGAAAGACGATGGCGGAGGCACACGTCGGAGTCAACACGTCGCCGTCCAGCCTCGCCGAGCAGAACTGCACCCCGTGCCACGACGATGTGGTGGCAACTTACAGCACAAGCCTGCACGCCACATTGCGCGGCATTGAGAACGGGCTCTACTCTTTCACCGGAGAGGCCAACCGAGGTAAGGCTAAGGAGGCGTTCGACCAGTACTGCTTCAAGTGCCACGCCACCTGCGGAACCTGCCACGTGTCCAAGCCAGAAGCAGCCAACGGCGGTCTGATACAGGGGCACAACTTCTTCAGCTCGCCCGACCAGGACTCCACCTGCAACGCGTGCCACGGAGGCCGCGTCGCGAACGAGTTCAAGGGAGGAATTGAAGGATTCCCAGGCGACGTGCACTACGAGAAGCTCGGGTTCGATTGCCTGACATGCCACGATGGCAAGTCGTTCCACGGCGACGGATCGGCGCCGGCCAACAGGTTCGAGGCGCCCAACAAGCCCTCCTGCCTGGGCTGCCACCCGGACGCCGCGCCGGGCAAGGGCACTGTGGAGGCTCACAATGTGCATCCGGAAGGCACGATGGACTGCTATGTGTGCCACGCAACTGTCAACAAGAGCTGCTACAACTGCCACGTGGGCGAAGGCGCTCAGTCCAAGGTGGACTTTAAGATCGGGTTGAACACGCGTGCCGACTGGCCGTACAAGTACTCAGTAGTCAGGCACATGCCCGGAGTCTCCACTATGCTGGATCCATTCGAACCGGGCCTGATGGCTGACTACGACTCCGTGCCGAACTGGAAGACGACAATGGTGCACAACATCCAGCGTACTACACCGAGGAACAAGACATGCCAGTCGTGCCACAACAACAGCAAAGTGTTCCTCACCGAGAACCGGCTAGTGCCAGGAGACTCAAAAGCTTGCGGGGAAGCAGTCGTGCAGGAGTTGCCCCCTAGGTTCTAGCTGACAGGCCAGAGCGATGGCCAGAGTATTGAACTGACCGACGGACCGGAGCAATGACCAGAGTGATGAACTGACTGACAGACCCATTGAACTAAGGAGGAATCTACTATGAAGAGTCTTACCCGAGTAGCATTCGCAGCAATCCTGATCCTGACCCTGTTCGCAGTGCCGACATTCGCCGCCGAAGACGCGGTAGTCAAGGCAGTCGACCACTTCGTGAGCAACCTGCCCTCCGACTGGTTCCAGATGAAGCCCGAAGTCCTGCTCCAGAAGCTCGATCTGGGAGAAGAGATCTTCGTCCTTGACGCTCGCCGTCCTGACGAGTTCGCCGCCGGCCATGTTGAAGGCGCAGTGAACATCCCAGTGCACGATCTGGCAAAGCACATCGACCAGCTGCCGAACGACCCCGATACCTTGATCGTAGTCTACTGCCGCAGCGGAGTCCGCTCCATGTTCGCCACCTCGGCCCTGCTCGTCCTGGGCTACAACAAGGTGTACAACATGCCCGGCGGGTTCCTGGCCTGGCAGGATGCAGGGTATCCCATAGAGAAGTAAGGCCGCCTCTGGCCGGCTGCGGCATTCGATCGAACTGCCCGGTCGGCTCGATGCCCAGACTCAACAACTGGATAGCTAGGCCGGCAAGTCGGACAACCAGACCCGCTAGGACAACTACACCGGCCGACACTGGCGCAACGAGGCCCCGCTGCGCATGGCGCTGCGGGGTCTCTCGATTCTCAACCAGAAAGGGAAGCCCTCGACGAAAAGGCCTTCCATAGCCAACCAAACCCAAAGTGACATGAACCCGTCCCCATGGGCACGTGCGGTTTGGATCACAGACGAAGCGAAGCCTGGCAGCAGGAAAGCCGTGGCGGCCAACTCCAGGAGAGCTGGCAAAAGTTAGGTGACGATTTTGTGGACGCATTTTCGGGAATGTGTCGATAAAACGGACAACAGGTGATGCATATCGGAACGTATAGATGTATACGGCGCTTGGGATGGCGAGCGCCTAACATATATGCCCATTTCGCCTGACCGAAAACGACATAAGTTAGCATTGAGTGCCATACGCCAACCATATCATCCCATTGTCTGCCGTTGCAGCCACTAGATCATCCCATCGTTCGCTTTTATGCGACTATGCGTCGCTTTATGCATCACCTATTGTCCGGATTCGCGACACATCCGGGAAAACCTGTCCATAATATGAACACATCACAAAATGCCAGGTAGATGGGCATTTCCCGGCAAGCGCGCAGCGCACGGTGCATATGCATTGCCCGCTCGCGAGCCCATCGATTTCGTAAGGGCGCCGTCAGCTAGAACCCGGGAAACAGCGACCCCCCGTACTTGTCTGAGGCGTACTGGCGTACCTTGTCGGAGTGATACGCCTCCACCAGATCCAGAAGAGCCTTGTCAGTCTCGCGCCCGGCCTTGACTGCCAGGATGTTCACCCAGGGGGAGTCGGCCTTCTCGCAAACGATCGCATCTCGGCCGGGGACGAAGCCCGCGCTCATCGCGTAGTTCGTGTTTATGCAGGCGATCTCAACATCGTCCAGCGCCCGCGGCAGCTGAGCCGCCTCCAGCTCCACGATTCTGAGCCCGAGCGGGTTTGATGCGATGTCGAACACCGTAGCTCTCCAGCCCACGCCCGGCTTCAGCTTGATCAGGCCGGCCGACTCAAGAAGCACCAGAGCACGCCCCCCGTTTGAGGGGTCGTTGGGTATTGCCACAGTGGCGCCTTTGCGAAGCGACAGGCCCTTCACCTTCCTGGAATAGACGCCCATCGGAAAGATGAAGCTGTTCCCGATCTTGACCAGATTGACCTTTCTGTCGGCACAGAACTGTTCCAAGAAAGGATAGTGCTGATAGCTGTTGACATCGATCTCGCCCTCGGCCAGAGCCAGATTGGGCGTGACGTAGTCGGAGAAGACCACGATCTTCAAGGTGTACCCCTTCTCCTCGTAGATCGGCTTCACAACCTCGGCAAGCTCCTCGTGTACCCCGGGAGTGACGCCCAGAATGATAGTTCGGCCCGCGGAAGCGGCCAGAGCGGACGGTCCCGCGACAGGAAGAGCGAGCATCACCAGCATCATCAGCATTGCGGACCACAGAAGCGCGCTACGCGCCGCGAATCGGGCTCTGGTTCTACCAATCGTCATGGTTGTCTCGTACCTCCTTCGTTTCATTCCGGGTTCCCCCAAGCAGTTCCCCCGGGCCCTACCGTTTGCGATCGACCGCCGTCGAGATCGCCTGTCCAGCCCATTGGATGGCCTGCACCAGCGCGATAAGCACTACCACGGTAGCAATCATCACATCCGTGCGGAACCGCTGATAGCCGTATCGTATAGCCAGATCGCCCAATCCTCCGCCGCCCACCGCCCCGGCCATCGCCGAGAAACTCACTAGGCTCACGAGAGTGAGCGTGAACCCAAGCACCAACGACGGCAGCGACTCGGGGAACATCACCCTGAAAAGCACTCCCAGCGGAGACGCCCCCATCACAAGCGCGGCCTCCACAACTCCCCGATCCACACCGCGCATCGAGCTTTCGACTACGCGGGCGGCAAAGGGAATGGCGCCAATAGACAGCGGCACGATAGCCGCCTGCGTGCCTATGCTAGTGCCCACCAAGAGACGAGTCAACGGGATAATCGCCACCATGAGCACTAGAAACGGCAGCGACCTGCCCACATTGACGATAGCCGACAGGACCTGGTCAATGCGGAGGATCCGGTTGATCCGCCAGTCGCGCCCCAACCCCGGGTCGGAGAAGAACACTAGCGCAGCCCCGACCAAAGTCCCAAGCACGATGGATATGGCGCCCGATACACCCACCATCCACACGGTCTCCAAAAGTGCAGTCCTGAGCAATCGAAACAGCATCGTAATCAACTCCACGAAAGCGTAGTAACCATCGCCTTGAGAATGCGCGATGTCGGAGTGCGCAGCACTTCCTGCGCGGGACCTTTTTCGACTATCTGCCCTTCGTCTATCACAACAAGCGAACCGCAGGCTTGCTGCGTGATGCTGAGTTGGTGCGTAACGATCAGAACCGTTACCCCGAAATCCGCGTTCACCTGCCTGATCAGCTCCAGTATAGACTGAGTGGTTATCGGATCCAGTGCCGACGTCGGCTCATCACACAGCAGCACAGCAGGGTTAGTCGCCAGCGCCCGCGCAATTCCCACCCGCTGCTGCTGACCTCCGGATAGCTTGGCCGGGTACGCGTCACGCTTGTCGGCCAGGCCTACAACATCGAGAAGTTCTTCCGCCCTTCGCCTCGCCTCACGGGCAGACGTCCTGGCGATCTCCAGTGGGAACATGACATTGCCCAGCGCTGTGCGGTGTGAAAGCAGGTTGAAATGCTGAAACACTACGCCCAGTCGACGCTGGGCCTGCCTCAGTTCCGCGCCCGCAAGTTTCGTGATGTCCACATCGCCGATGTAGATCTCGCCGCTATCGACGCGTTCAAGACCAGTCATGCACCTAATCAACGTGCTCTTGCCCGCGCCCGACAGCCCCACTAGGCCGCATATGTCGCCTTGCTCAACCGCGAACGAAACACCGTTCAGAGCAGGCGTGGCTTGCCCGGGATACCTTTTCGACACATTCTCAAGGCTGATCATCCAGCAAACACCTCCTGGAAACCCCAGATGGGCCTCATACATGCCCTGGGTAGCAAAAAGTCCTCCCGCCCCTGGCCAAATGCCAGAGACGAGAGGACCGAAATCCTTCGTGGTACCACCCTGGTTCGCGCACCCTCGCGGGAAACGCCTCGACAAGCGCGGCGGGCGAGAACTTGCTTGCTGCTCAGCGCCCCATTGGGCACGGGCAATGACTGGGTTCCACGACCGCGATGCTCCGGCGCTGTAACGGGCGCGCCCGTCCGCGCCTACTCATCCCCCTTGCCGGCGTCGCTTCTGCTAGCAACGCGGCAACGGCTGGACTTTCGGGCGACCGCTCGGGGGCCATGTTCCTCGCGTTTCCAAAGCGCCGGCTCTCAGCCTGGGCCGGCTCTCTGTAGCCCGTACTCGGCGAGTACTCATCCCCGTCAATGCGTATGTCGATATGGCTGGTAAACACCATCTTGTGCTCTTGTCAGCAACATTAGCACACAGGCCCTGCATTGTCAACACTCGCACCCGCACCTGAGGAATTGAACGTGGCTGGGAATCGATAGGGTGAGCGGCTGAGAGGTGTAC
>CAYZHL010000037.1:0-6306 GCA_964478095.1 uncultured Clostridia bacterium
CGATAGCGTAATCTTAGTGTAGGCTGCTGGGGAGGGAAACGCGGAGTACAGCAAGAAGAGAGACCACGTAGTCCTGGAAGACGTTCCTGAGTGGGACGTTACGGTGGCATAGACCCACCATCCAGCGCTCAGAAAGGTGGCCTCTCTGTGGATAACTTTGTTCGTCGTTTGTGTGGCGTATTCCTGCAGGGCATTGAAGGTATCTTGGACGCCTTGTGCCGGGGGATGACCTGTCCGGATGCGGAAGTGATGATCAAGGCCTGTTGTGACGGGCTCGCAACGTCTTTGTATTCGGCGTACATTGAGGAAGTTAACAGGCAGCTCCACGATAACCCGAAGGCTCGTGAAGGTTGGAACGTGGTTCGGACGGACAAGCGTTCGATCTCGAGCCTGATGGGGGAGGTCGAGTTCAGCAGGGCGTACTATCGGAACAAGGAGACGGGCGAGCATCGGTACCTGTCGGACGAGGTGTGTGGGATAACGCCTCATTCAAGGCTTACGCCGGCGTTTAGGGCGAAGTTAGTGGAGAATGCAGGCAAGATGGCTTATGGAGACACGGGTAGGCGGACTGGGAGCTGTGAGGTAAGCGATCAGACGGTCATGAACTCGCTCAGGAAGCTCGAATTCGACCCGGCCTGGGTAAAAGGTGTTGTGTCGGCGGGCAAGAAACGGCGCGTGCCAGTGTTGTACGTGGAGGCCGACGAGGACCACCTAAGCGGCAACAGGAACAAGAGAAAGCGATTGGAACCCAAGCTTGTATACGTACATGAGGGCCGGGAGAAAGTCGGAACCAAGCGCTACGCCCTGATCAACCCGAAGTATTTCGGGGGGATGTACAACGACCCTGACGAGCTGTGGTGGGCAGTGCATCGCTACATAGAGCATGCCTACGACGTAGACGCCCTTTTGATGGTTTTCGTTACTGGGGACGGGGCCAGCTGGATAACACTCGGGACGGAGTTCGTGGAGAAAGGCGTTCGATTGCCTGACCTATTCCATTTGCGCAAGTACATCGTAGCTGCCAGTCATGGCGACAAAGCTCTGGCGAGCAAGCTATGGAGGGCTGTAGACGCGGCAGACAAAGCCAAAACCCGCGAACTGCTTGATGAGGCGGGATCCACAGCAGTGACAAAGGGGCAGGCCAACTCGGTTGCGAGATGCCGTACCTATCTGTGCAACATGTGGGGAGCCGTTCAGAACAGACGGAAGCATCTGCGCGAAGCAGCGGGCTGTAGCGCAGAAGGCCATGTAAGCCATGTGTACGCAGCACGTATGTCCAGTCGCCCAATATCATGGTCTGAAACCGGAGCCGATATCATGGCAAGGCTTCGGGTCATGATGGCAAACGGCGAGTCGATCAGTGACCATGCGCTAAGGCAGGCGACTCGTTCCTTGGAAGACATCCAGATCGGTCGTGAGCGCGTCCAGGAGATCCGTAGGGGCGTGAGGATAAAGGTTAAGGCGGCTGAGGGATACCTTCATGCACAGCTTGGCAACATGCCGATATTGCAGGGCAAGACGAGCTTCACGGCCAGGGCGCTTAGGGGCCTTCGCGATTACATGGCCATATGATTGATCGAAAAGGGCATTTCGCTCTCCCTGTGCGTGCTACGCGCGACCACAGACAGTTTTGAGCGTATAGCTCAGGGTACGCCCTGAAGCGTGGAGAGAATGCATATGCCGCGCTTAAGGATCTCAGATAACGGGAGATAGCTGGACGGAGCTGATGTGCCGCCAGCATCCCAAACAGGAGCAATATTCCAGTACTACGGAACAGCTTCTTAGCTCTTCTTTCCTACTGTAGATTGACGCGGTCGCGCCCGAAACTGATCTTGACATGGGTGTGCCGGGATAGTAATATTGCTAATGGACACCGCAGCGCGTTGTTCACGATGTGCCCGGGTGGCGGAACTGGCAGACGCGCACGTTTGAGGGGCGTGTGGTTTTACCGTACGAGTTCAAGTCTCGTCCCGGGCACCATTTCTTCCGATGACTATGGCCCGTGTGCGGCAGGCGGCAGCCGGCCGACGCGCGGGTCTTTTTCGTTCATTGCCAATTCGCGCCCGGTCAAATCGCCATGCCTCGGCCTGCTGAATAAGCTAGCATGTGAAACCCGCGCCCGCGCGCCGAACGGAGAACGCGGGCCGTCCAAGGAGTGGTGATCACTGTGAAGATCGGGCTTGCGCTGGGCTCGGGGGGTCTGCGCGGCGCTGCGCACATTGGGGTCATCGATGAACTCGAAAGGGCTGGGGTGCATGCCGACATGGTGGCTGGCACCAGCTCGGGAAGCCTGATCGCGGCCATGTACGCAAGCGGCATGACGCCTTCCGAGATGGAAGACGCGGCTCTCGCCGTCACGGCCAGAGACATCCTGGACCCTATCGGGTACACAGCCATCTTTCTGGTCGCGCCAGCCTTTCTGCTGCTGCTCGGGGCCAAATCGTACCTTCCCAAGGGCATACTCCGCGGTCGGCGGTTCGAACGCTTCCTTACCTCATACTTCGGCAAGACACTCATGAGCGATCTGAAAATGCCTTGCTCAGCCGTCTCGGTAGACATTCACACTGGCGAGAAGGTAGTGTTCACGTCGGAGAGCCCGGCGCGTGCCGCCGCGTTCAAGGAGACCTTGTACTTCGACGCTTCTGTGGTGGATGCCGTGAGGGCATCCTGCTCGATACCGGGCGTTTTCGAGTGGAAAGCCTGGGAGGGGCGGTACCTTGTGGACGGCGCTGTCCGCGAGCCGGTGCCCGCGAGGATCCTGAAGGAACAGGGCTGCGACTACGTAATCGCAGTAGACCTGGGGTACACGGGGCAGGCCGATGCCCAAGTGCGCGAGCTTCCGTCCATTATAACTCAGTCTCTGGACATCCTGGGCGAGGAAGTGTCCGACTACGTGCTATACTACTATGCCAACACTATCGTAAGGCCGCGGCTGTACAACGTGGCCCTGACCGACACCTCGCGCATTTCGGAATGCATAGAGGAGGGGCGTAACGCCGCCCGGCAGGTCCTGCCTGATCTGCGCCGTAGCATCCGCCGGAGGGTCGTGAGGCGCCTCGCAGCGATATGACGCAAGCGTTCATCGTATATTGCCGCTGGCACTTGAAGGAAGCCTGTGATGCGCTGGCGAATATACAGCTGGATATACACTCCGGCTTCGGCCGGCCTCGACCGGCTTCGGGCCGCGAGTGGCTATTGTCAGTCGGGAAAGGGGACAAGTCATGGATACCAAGCAAGCGCTGATGCATCTTGCCGATGCGCGCGGCGTGACCGGGTATGAATCCCCTGCCTGGGACGTTGTAAACGGTCTCTTCGCCGACCTAGTCGACGAAATCAGGCGGGATCCGCTCGGCAGTGCGGTCATGTGGAAGAAGGGGGCCGCCAAAGAACCGCCTGCCGCTATCATGTTCGCGGCGCATCTGGACGAGATCGGCATGATTGTGTCGAAGATCGAGGATGAAGGCTTTCTGCGCATCTGGATGATGGGCGGAGTGGACCGTCGCATACTGCCGTCTATGGAGGTGACGGTGCACGGCCGCCGAGACCTTCCCGGCGTCATAGGCGCGATACCGCCTCATCTTCAGGATCCGTCCAAGAAGGACAAGTCCTGGAAGTGGGATGAGCTCCTGGTCGACTGCGGGATGTCCGCCGACAAGCTGCGCGAGCTAGTGCGAGTGGGCGATGTAATCAGCTTCGACCGCAGGGCGGTCGGGCTTGCCAATGACCGGATCGCCGGCAAGTCCATGGACGACCGCGCCGGCATTGCCGTCATGTACGAGGCGGCCCGCGAGTTGCAGAGGCTGGCGCATGAGTGCGATGTGTACTTCGTAGCCACAGTACAAGAGGAAGTGGGTTACGGCGGCAGCATCACCAGCACTTTTGGAGTGATGCCCGACATCGGCATCGCTATCGATGTGGGCCATGCCTCCATGCCCGGTCTTCCTGAGCACCAGGTAATGAAGATGGGCGCCGGTCCCGCCATCAGCTTCGGGCCTCATGTCCACCCGCATGTCTTCCAGAAACTAAAAGAGACCGCCGAGGAACGCGGCGTTAAGTATCAGCTTGAGCCGGGCACCAACCCGCGCGGCACGGACGCCTATGCGATGCAGATGACCCGTTCGGGGGTGGCTACAGGGCTGATATCTGTGCCTTTGCGCTATATGCACACCTCAGTGGAGACGCTCGCCCTCGACGATGTGAAGAAGTCCGGGCAGCTCCTGGCGTATTTCGCCAGCGCAGTCGACTCCCGGTTCAGGGAGGGATTGACATGCTTCTAGCGCAGCTTTCGGAGGCAGCCGGGATTTCCGGCCAGGAAGCTGAAGTGCGCGCGCTCATACGTTCAGAGATAACGCCTTACGTTGACGAGATCAGGGTGGACCCAATCGGCAACCTCATCGCGGTGAAGCGCGGGCGCAAGGGAGATAGGCGAGTGATGCTGGCAGCCCACATGGACGAGGTCGGCCTCATGGTAGTCGGCATCGATGCCGACGGGCTTTTGCACGTGGAGGCGGCCGGCGGCGTCGATCCGAGGGTGCTCGTGTCCAAGCTTGTGTACGTGGGCGCGGACCGCCGCCCCGGGGTGATCGGGTCCAAGCCGATTCACCTTCTCAAGGCCGAGGACATGGATCGCGCCACGGATATGGACTCGCTCTACGTTGACATCGGCGCTAGGAACAAGGAGGACGCCGAGAAGCTCGTGAAGCTGGGCGACCAGATCGTCTTCGCCACCCGGTGCGAGCCTCTGGGCGAAGGCTTTCTGAAGGGCAAGGCTATGGACGACAGGGTTGGCTGCTATGCCATTATCGAGGCGCTCAAGAAGCAGCACGACTTCGACCTCGTCGGGGCCTTTACGGTTCAGGAAGAGGTCGGCCTGCGGGGCGCGGGCGTAGCGGCGTATCGGGTCAAGCCCGACCTGGCGCTCGTACTGGAGGGCACTACGGCCCACGACCTTACCGAGACGCCCGAGCATGGATACTCCACAGTGCCCGGGCGGGGACCTGCGATAGTGTATCGCGATGCATCGTGGGTGGGCGATCGGCGAATCGTTGATCGCTTGATCCAGACGGCAGAGGCCGCCGGGGTTCCATACCAGATCAAGCGCACAGTCACCGGCGGCACCGACGCGGGCAGGATAGGGCCGACGGAGTCGGGCGTTCCTGTGGCCGTGATGTCTATGCCGTGCAGGTACATACACTCGCCTGTGTCGGTGATATGCGCTGATGACCTCAACAACTATGTAAAGCTTGCCGGGTTGTTCCTCGACAGCCTTGACGAAAGGGGTCTTCCTGTATGAAAGATCTTGTGAAGAAGCTATCCCAAGGCTTCGGCCCGTCAGGGTCGGAGGACCAGATAAGGAGCATCATCAGGTCGGAAGTGGAGCAGTACGCCGATGAGATACGCGTAGATGCCATGGGCAACCTGATCTGTCGGGTGGCGCCGAAAGCGGCCGCATCCGGCTCAGCGCCCAAGCGCATTATGGTGGATGCGCACATGGATGAGATCGGAATCGTGGTATCGTACATAGACGACAAGGGCTTCGTGCGTTTCTCGCCTGTGGGCGGGCTCAGCCCACACGTGCTGCTGGGCCAGAAGGTGGTTTTCGCAGACGGCACAGTGGGCGTGTTCGGCACTGAGAAGCTCGATGACATCAAGGACCTCAAGTTCGACAAGATGTTCATCGACATCGGCGCCCGTGATCGGGCAGAAGCGCAGGCCAAGGTGGGTATAGGCGATGCCGCCGCCATGGTGGGGAGCTTCGCCGATATGGGCGTGCGTGTCAGCGGAAAGGCCATGGATGACAGGATCGCGTGCTTGGTGTTGATCGAAGCCATGCGGCGGGCGCGACCCCAGGTGCACGAGGTCTACTACGTATTCGCTGTGCAGGAGGAACTCGGGCTGCGTGGAGCCCGCACAGCGGCCTACGGTATCAATCCTGATGTGGGCATAGCGGTTGACGTCACTTTGTGGGGCGACACTCCGGAGCACGCTCCGTTCAATGTGAGCTTGGGAGGCGGGGCTGCCATAAAGGCCAAGGATGCAAGCCTGATCGCGCACCCGGCGGTCAAGAATCTCATGATCGACGCGGCCGAGAAGAACGGCATCCCTTACCAGCTTGAGGTGTTGGAGCGCGGCGGAACCGATGCGGGAGCGATCGCGCTTACTCGCGAGGGAGTGCCGTCCGGAACGATCTCGGTTCCATGCAGGTACGTGCACACGCCCGCCGAAATGGTGGACATGGGCGATGTAGATGCATGCGTCAGGCTGCTCACGGCCGTGGTCGAGGAGTTGGCATCGCCGGGCGGCGGT
>CAYZHL010000037.1:6360-8520 GCA_964478095.1 uncultured Clostridia bacterium
CTCTAGACGCACAGGAATCTGCAAATCCCGAAGCTACGGAGGAATGATGGTGAGCACCGATACCAGGAAAGAGACCAAACATATCAGGACAATCATAGCCGCCGACCTCAAGGGCACCGCCGCGACCGGGGGCTGCCGGGAGTGCCAGACCTCCTGCCAGTCCGCGTGCAAAACATCGTGCACCCTTGGGAACCAGGCGTGCAGGAAGTAGCTCGGCGCGTCTTTTCCGAGCAGGGGCGCCCGTCTCCAACCGGGATACGCCGCAACTGGCACCGGTTCATGGCAGCGGGCGCCCGTCTCCTTTTGGACGTCCAGTCTGGCAGCTTGCATTCACTGGATGAGGCGGCATGGGGCGTTCTGGAGGCAATGGAGAAGGGGAAGGCTGCAAGCCAGACAGATGGCGCCGACGGTGTCATGGCGGATTTGGATGTCCTGATCGCGGAGGGCACGCTTTCGTATCCTGACTACCCGGATCCGATGCCCGCTGCGCTTGGCCCGGGTGTTGTCAAGGCCATGTGCCTCAATGTATCGCACGACTGCAACATGAGGTGTGGTTACTGCTTCGCCGGCGCCGGGGGCTTCGGCGGCGAGCGTTCGCTCATGCCGGCCCAGATCGGCTGCCGGGCGCTGGACCTGCTATTCGATATCAGCGGGCACGTCCGGCACCTGGATGTGGATTACTTCGGCGGCGAACCGCTCCTCAACATGGATGCTGTGGGCGAGATCACCCGGCACGGACGCGAGCTTGAGGCGCGCACAGGCAAGACTCTCAAGCTTACCCTCACGACGAACTGCTACGGGCTTACGCCGGAGGTAGACAAGTTCCTGAACGACAACAATATCGCCGCGGTGCTCAGCGTCGACGGAAGGCCCGGCGTTCATGACGGAGTGCGGCGGACCGCCGACGGAGATTCGACTTTTGAGCGGATTGCTGGCAATATGCTGCGTTTTGTGAATACTCGCCCGACCGGCGAATACTACGCGCGCGGCACATACACGCGGCGCAATCTGGACTTCGTAGAAGACGTACTCTTCTTGGCCGACATGGGCTTTACCAGCATCTCGTTCGAGCCGGTTGTGGCTCCGCCGTCCTCTCCATACTCCATACGCGAGCAGGACCTGCCCCGCATATTCGACTCATACGACCGGCTGGTCACTGAGATGGCCGCGCGCCGCGCAGCCGGGCGCGAGTTCAGGTTCTTCCATTTCGACCTGAATGTCGCGCATGGCCCGTGCCTGGCCAAGCGCCTTCTGGGGTGCGGCGCCGGGCGCGAGTATGTAGCCGTCACTCCCGACGGCGCGCTCTACCCATGCCACCAGTTCGTGGGCAGAGAAGGGTTCATCATGGGGAATGTATGGGACGGGATAGTGCGGCCCGAGATAGGCGAAGCCTTCGCCGGCGCCCACATATATGCCAAACCTGCCTGCCGCGATTGCTGGGCTAGATACATGTGCTCCGGCGGATGCCATGCTAATGCTCACGAGATGAACGGCACACTTATGGCTCCATACTCCATCGGTTGCCTCATTACCCGCAAGCGACTGGAGGCGGCCCTGGCGTACGCGGCCTTGCAGGCCTCTGCGCCCGCGTAAAGAAAGTCCGACCTCCGATGGCTCGTGACAAAAGAGCGCCGGACCCGCGTGATACGATCTCCTCGGCAGCAGCCGAGGATCGTTTCATTTCGGGGAGGTGTTTGTGTGCCGGATCTGGCGGATCTCACCGATGCTGAACTGGTTCGGGCGTTCCGTGAAGGCAGATCGGATCGTGCTTTCGAACAACTTCTTGGAAGGTATGTGCGTCTCATTAGATCATGGGCAAGGAAATACTGGTGTGCGTACCGGATCGCCGACTGTGACGACCTGGAACAAGAGGCCAGAATCGCTTTTCTCGGCGCAGTCAACTCCTACGACCAAGCACAATCGGGCTTTTTCGGCTTCGCACAGCTATGCGTCACACGGCGCCTCAAGAGCGTGGTGAAGTCGGCTAGGCGCCTCAAGAACTGCCCGCCCGCCGGCACGGTGCTCCTGTCGGCAAGCGCGAGCGATTCCGAAGGCGAGGATCGTGACCTGATTGAAGCAGTGCCTAATCCCGCTGCGTGTGACCCTCTCGACTTGGCCCTGGCTAATGATGCAGCCTGCAGGCTGTGGAGTGTCGCAGGT
>CAYZHL010000037.1:8530-8864 GCA_964478095.1 uncultured Clostridia bacterium
CTCCTGGCGCGGTGATTCTATCTACCGGCATGGGCAGTGGCATGGGCGCTTCTGACGGCGATGACCGCGATATGATTGAAGCAGTGCCCAATCCCGCCGCGTGCGACCCTCTTGACCTAGCCGTGGCCAATGATGCAGCCCGCAGGCTGTGGAGTGTCGCGGGATCAGCACTGTCCGGGCTGGAGCTGGAGGCACTGAAGAGGCGGGCGTGGGGCGAGTCATACCAGGAGGTCGCCGCTGAACTCGGAGTCAGCCAGAAGAGCATCGACAATGCGGTGACGCGTGCACGCCGCAAGCTTCGCGGGCTCATCGAGTCCGATGGTGGGCTGCTGAG
>CAYZHL010000037.1:8976-12866 GCA_964478095.1 uncultured Clostridia bacterium
TGTCGAATGCCGCCATGGGTGATCGATGATGGCGGATGATCTCACATCCTCAGCAGAAGTCTCGAACATGGCTCACGATGAAGGCAGTGCGCTGGAAATCGGCTTCCGATCCCATAGGAGGATCCGGGCAATGCTTGACATGCTCGAAACCCTGGGAGGGGATTGCTCGATTTCTGCCATATCGGCCCAGCTGGGCGTGTCAACGCGCACAGTGTACCGCTACGCAAGTCAGCTGCAGATGGTCGGCTACGATATCAGGATAGAGGGCGGCGACGTGCGATCGGGGTCAGAATTACCACCCGTATCGGAGGCCGAATCGCGGGCAGCGCGTGGCGGCCCAGCCTACCACATCGAGTCGTCCGAACCCGCAATGCGTCGCCTTGCCATTCTCTCGCTGCTTACGGGCGGGCCGGCGACGCTCGGCAGAATCGTATCGTATCTAGCCGACCCCGTCCGGGCATTGGCGGCCGATGAACGCACCATCAGGCGCGACCTTGAGCACTTGGAATCTGCAGGCTACGTGGAGGCTCCGGGCGAACGGAACACGGGATACTGCCTGAGCGGAGCTTTCATGCCGCGGTTTTCTCTGACTTTTAGCGAGCTGATCTCAGTCGTGCGTGCATTGGAATCAGCCCCCGAAGCCGTGGCCGACCCGCGAACCATAGCTTCCATTCGCAGTAAGCTCTTTGCGGCCATGGCGCCCTGTGTTGACCAGGCCCATGCAATGCGCCGGCGCAGGTACACTAAGGGGAGAGCCCGGCGATCCGACCCGGCCATGTTGGCGCGAGTTGAAGCTTTGGAAGTCGCGTCGCTGGAAAGCCGCGTGGTGCAGCTGAAGTACACGGAAAAGCGGAAAGGCCGCTGGAGTGCCCGCGAGGTTGAGCCCCTCGGCCTTGTGTATTACTGGTTCCACGACATGTGGTATCTGGTGGCCACATGCTGTACGGCACATGAGATACGCCACTTTAGGGTCGACCGAATCGCCGGGATAGCCGTGACGAACAAGCGGTTCCAGTACCCTTCCGAGTTCGACCTGTCGGATTACGTCTCGGGCATGTGGGGCGTGTATGCCGGGGAACCTACTCGTGTGAGGGTACGTTTCTTCGACGAGATGAACGTGCTTGCCCGCCTGCGGGCGGAGATCGCCGATAGGCCTAGCGCTTGCCTTACGCAGGTAGATACGGGTGTATGGGAACTGGTCGACACCGTAGCAGGGCTCTCGGAGTTCCGTGTGTGGCTCAGGAGCTTTGGCAGCTCGGCACTGGTGATCGAGCCCGAATCCCTGCGTATGCAGCTAATTGAGAGCGCTATGCGCATGCGCGATATGTACAACACGGGCGACCACGACAAAGGCGACCACGACAAGAGCGACTGCAACATGGACGATGTGGAACACTCGAACGGGGGCGACATCAATGCCGACGGAAGATAGCTGCCTGGCCGATGAGATGTTCAGGCGTGTGATCGCCATAGTGAACCTGCTGATGTCGACGCCGGAGGGGCTCACTGTTGACGACATCGCCCACGCCGTAGGTGCGGCGCCGTCGATTGTTCGCGGCGACCTACTCCGGCTGGCTCAGTACGGTCGGGCTCCGCTCACGATGAGCTGGGCATCTGGTGATGAGCCGGATGACGAGTGGGAAGCCGATGGGCCGGCCCCAGATCCTCTAGATGAAGTATGGAGCCTAGTATCTCGGGACTTCGCCTTCCCGGTGACCGGGCTATCGCCTCTTGAGGCCTATACGCTTTTGGAGATCCTCTCGCGCGCCCAGGCCGCTGATCATGTCAAACAGCGACTCAAGGCGAGCCTGGCAGGCAGCGACGCCGGAGCGCGCAGGCGCGTAGTGAAGGCCGGCCGAACGATTTACGGTGATGGCCAGGAGGAGTCCAAGATCGACGAACTCGGGGCGTACGTGGCAGAGCGAGCTCCGATCAGGCTAGCCTACATCGACCGGCACGACCGTCCCACCCAGCGCGATACATGCCCCACTGCGCTGGTGTACGACTGGCGTACCTGTGCATGGTATCTCTACGGCTACAGCGGCTCGGGCGATGCCGGCGGAGGATTCCGCCATTTCAGAGTGTCGCGCATCAAGAGTTTCTGGCCGGCTGTGTCGTCTGTTGCGGCTCCTGACGACGGCCTGGTTGAGGAGCACGTGGAGTCGTGCTGGGGCGTGGAGTGCAGCTCGGCTCCTGTGAAGGTGGTCGTGCGCTTCTCTGACGACTTCAACGTGCTCGATCGGCTGTACGCGGATACGGCTGACAGGCCTGAGGCTCAATACGAAACTGGGCCCGATGGATCCGTGATCTACCGCGACACCATGCCCGGGTGCAATGAGTTCAGGGCATGGGTTGCTACTTTCGGCGAGTCGGCTGAGATTCTGGAACCAGCCGCTCTTCGCCGCAGTATGGAGCTGGCTGTCCAGAGAGTGCTCGACAGGTACGCGACGTTGAGTTGAACACCTAAAGAGAAGGGAAACGGCGCAACAGGGCGAACTATATAGCAGTCGCGGGCTGGTCGTGCCTTGCGATGCATAGCGAGCTCATATCGGCTGTATTGGCGAAATTCCGCGGAATACGGTTGGCAACCACATGGGAGTTCGCCTTTTGTTGCAGTATATCGATACTTACCTCTGCAAGGAGGCTGCGCCGTGAAATTACTGAAAATTCTGCATACATCTGATATCCATCTTGACCATGTTCTCACTGACTACCATAGAGACTGCCGCAATGTCCGCCGCGCCGAGCTGGTGTCGGCATTTGACTTCCTGGTGGATGAGGCTATTCGCCAGTCTGCCGACATTATGCTGGTAGCAGGGGACCTGCTCTGCGCGCGTTCAATCTCAGATTCCACTGCGTGCGCTGTGCGCGAGGGTTTCCGCAGGCTCGCGCGGGCCTCGATCTTCGCCGCCGTTGTGCCCGGAGAGGCTGAGGAAGCGCACGCCCTGGCCATGCTGCGCCAGGTGTGCCGCGAGCCCAATGTCCACCTGTTTCTGGGCGAGGAGTGGTCGCGTGTGTCGCCTCTGGCAGGCGTCAATGTGTGGGGCCTTCGTACCACCTCGCGGAATTCGACCACTAATGCGCTGGCCAACCTGGTGGTTGAGGGCTCAGGCATACACATCGGGCTCATGCATGGTACTTTTGCAGGCACGCCCGGTCTTGATTCCTCCATATCGCCCGTCACGCCTAACGAGCTGTCCATGTCGGGCCTGGACTATCTGGCTTTGGGCCACTACCACAACATGGTGAACAACTCGGTGGGCCGTGCTACTTGCTGGTATTCAGGCTCGCCGGTTCATCTTGGATTCGACACTCGCGGGGAGCGCCACGCCTTGATCGTGACTGTGCGCGGCGACGGAGTCCGCGTGTACCCCGTGAAAGTGCCCGGCCGTCCTCACCGGGTTGTCAATGTCGAGGTTACTGCAGGTCGTGCTAGAGAGCAGCTGTACGCCCGCCTCACGCGCCTCGCCAGCTCCGAGCTATGCCTGAGAGTCGAAGTCGAGGGAGAAACGGAGCCTGACGACGTGGGGCTCTTGGGCCGGGCTGAGCAGGACTTTCGGAGCAAGTTCTTTCACCTTGCTATGGAGGATCATACGACGGTGTGTTGTCCGCCGTGGCGCTCCTCCGATTCCCGAAGTGCGCACCTTGACGACGCGTTCTTTCGAAAGGCCGCTCGTGGGGCCGCGGAGTCCGGTGCGCCGCGAAAGCCGCCCGGAATCATCGATCGCGCACTGAAGCTGGGACTCGGCGCCCTGGGGGAGGTGCATACCCTTGCTCATCGAGAGACTGTTGTTCAGGGTCAGGGCCACGCGGCGGGCGATCGAGGCTGACTTGGCGCCGGGGCTATCCGTAGTGTCGGTGGGGGATCCGGCTGTGGCTCGGGCACTCGT
>CAYZHL010000037.1:12876-15684 GCA_964478095.1 uncultured Clostridia bacterium
CTTTGGGCCGAACTGACGCTGGTGGACGGGGCCGGTTCCCGGATCGGGTTGACGCTTGAGCGAGAGGCTGACGGCAGGATCGCCCGACGGGCCACTGACCAGATTGACGGCGCCCAGATCGCCATACCGAGCCGACACGCGATGACGCTCGCCCTGCCTGCCGGTGACTGCGTAGCCGGGCCTCGTCTTGATGGGCGCACGGCCATCCTCAGGCTGCCCCTGTCGTCGGCGCTGCCCGTGGCGGAAACAAAGCTATGCGCGGCCATCGCCGCTATGGACGGCATCATTGCCGGGGAGGGCGTGGAAGAGGGCGAGGAGGTTCGCGACGCCGGCATGCATGTCGACCGCGCCCGCCTGGAAGGCCTAGTTGACCAGGCGCACAGCCTTCGCACTCGGCGGGCGGCGATTGAGTCCAGGCTCTCGTGGCTTGCCGAACGAGTGAGCTTCATCGACAGCCGGCTATCGAGTATCGAGTCTGTCCTTATTGCGTGTGTCGAGCGCGACGACATACAGAGATACATCGAACGGCTCAAGGCGTGCTTCAATGAATGCGGCGAGAGGCTCTCATCCGCGCGAGTCGCCAGAGCAGCG
This sequence comes from uncultured Clostridia bacterium, assembly GCA_964478095.1. GTDB lineage: Bacteria > Bacillota > DTU025 > DTU025 > DTU025 > UBA5389. The sequence continues at coordinate 13,468 of CAYZHL010000037.1, forward strand.
CTGGAAGAGGCGTGTGCCCGCCGTTCCGCCTGCCCCGGCAATGACGGCGCCTTCGAGCCTGCCATAGCAGCCGAAGTACGGTCGCTCGACGGATCTCTGCGCGACCTGGAAGGGAAAGCTCAAGACAGCGAGGCGAAGCTGTCGCGCGTGGCAGCCTGGGTGGCGCAGCTCAGGGTGGAGGAGGCGCTGGCGCAGGAGAAGATCCGGTCGGCGCGCGGCAAAAATCGTTCTGAGCATACGGCCTCGCAGGCCCGCACGTTGACTGCCGTCATCCGGGATAAGGAAGAGGCGCTCGACAGGGTAGCCTCGCAGATCGCGTCCGCAGACCGAGTGCTCATGCAGAGGAGACTGGCAGAGCGGCTGACGATTGCAGGCGCGGTGGTAGCCGCGCTGTCTCTCATGGCCATCCTGCTTCCTCCCAACATGTGGCCATCGCCTGTTGCGGCCGTTTCCCAAACCGGAGTGTCGGTGCTCCTGACATCGCTGGCGGCGGGTCTGCTGGCGACTGTGTACGGGATCCACCGGGGAATCGAGATCGAAGGGCGCGCCGAGGCACGAGCTGCCCTGGATAAGGAGAGGGCTGCGCTCGCCAGGCAACTCGCGTGGAACAGGCAGCAGCTTTCCTCAATGCTCGGCGGACGCTCACTGGAAGAATATGTACACGATCTGGACGACCGGCGCCGTCTGGAGCAGCGACGGGACGCCATAGCCGACGAGATGAAGGAGGCTCTGGCCGATTCCACCCGCCAGCGTAACATGGCCGACTTAGTGCGCGTAAGCTCGGTGCGAGCCCGCGAAAGGCTGGGGGAGGTTTTGCGAACGACGGGCTTCGCTTCAGCCTCGAGCTATCTTGATGCCTATGAGCGCTATCGCCGGCTCGATTGGGCAACCCAGGATGCCCATGGCAGGCTCGAATCCGCTTTGGGGGGGCTAACCGAGGGCGGCATCGAGATGGACATGGAGATAGTCGCGGAGGAGATCGCCATGGCCGAGGCCAACCGGGATGCGCTCTGCGATGCAAGGGCAAACGGGCGCCTTGGCGAGCTCTCAGAGGAATACGCTCTCAAGGCCGTGGAGAGAGAGCGTCTCGTCAGTGAGCTCGCTGCATGTTCGCTGGAGCTTGAAGAGGCAGAGAGTGAGCTCGGCGCCATCAATGTGTGGGAGGCAGCCAGCGATGCAGCTGAGGCGGCTATCGCGGACCAGAGAGGATCGTTCGAGAAGGAGGCCGCAGCATGCGCCCGCGAGCTTCTTCAGGAACTGCTGGACGAACGCACCCCTGAGGCCGGCGCAAGGCTGGCTGAGTCGGTGTCGGACATCCTTCGCTTCATCACCGAAGCCCGCGACGCGCGCGTGACGTGCACAACGGAGGATGGGCAGGCCACATTCTTCCTCGAGGGAGCTCGCAGGGCGGACGAGTGCATTCGAAAGCAGGCTCAACTCGCCGTCGAACTGGCTATCAGGGAGCCGGCGGACGGGCACGACGTTGCGCCTCTGGTCGTGGAGCACTTGTCGCCGGTTCCCATCCCTGCCGGGCTTCTAGCTGCTCTTCGACGAGTGTCTCTCACACGACAAGTGATTCTGCTCGCTTCTCCGGGCATTATGGCCGAATGCGCTCCTACCGACCATGTCGTAAGCATTGCCTGATCAAATGGAGGGAATCGAGATGATACGTTGAATTGCCACATTGTGCAGTCACACAGGCTGCCGGGGAGGCTTGACAGTTGATGAACCGCGTAAAATCCTTCGCCTGCGTCTCATGCCGAGCTCAGTACGGCGCTCTTCCCCCCACGTATTCGTGTCCTGCGTGCGGCGGCATTCTCGATGTTGTATATGACTACGGCTCAATTGACGGCGGCCGTTTCATGCAGGCTCTCGCCAACAACCCTGACAGGTCCATATGGCGATATGAAGATCTGTTGCCTGTGGCGCCCGGAGGCCCTCGCCCGAAGCTCAGAGTAGGCGGAACACCTATCTACCGCGCTCCGAGGCTCGCGGAGGAGATCGGGCTTTCGGATGTGTTCATGAAGGACGATGGAGTCAACCCCACGGCGTCACTGAAGGACCGCGCGTCGGCTGTGGCTGTGGCTATGGCGCTCGAGGCCGGGGCCGCCACCATCAGTTGTTCCTCTACGGGCAACGCTGCATCGTCCTGTGCGGGTTGCGCGGCATCAGTGGGCCTGCCTGCCGTGATATTCGTTCCCGAGCGAGCCCCGGCAG
>CAYZHL010000038.1:0-253 GCA_964478095.1 uncultured Clostridia bacterium
GTGCCTGGCAAGCTCAAGAGGCAGGGGCGGTCGCAAGGGCTGACGCCCCAGTGGAAAAAGGCGATCGTCACCTTGAAAGACGGCGACAGGATTCCGCTGTTCGAGGGCGCCTAAAGCGACGCAGCAAAGGAGGTATGTGGGATGGGAATTAAGGCATTTAAGCCAACATCGCCGGGGCGCAGGCAAATGACAGTAGCTGATTTCGAGGAGATCACGCGCTCCAAGCCCGAGAAGTCCCTCGTCGCTCCGCTGC
>CAYZHL010000038.1:263-10962 GCA_964478095.1 uncultured Clostridia bacterium
CATCGAGATTCCGTGGCGGAGGCCATAAGAGGGCATACAGGATTATTGACTTCAAGCGCAACAAGGACGGAATACCGGGCAGGATCGCATCGATTGAGTATGATCCCAACCGGTCGGCTAGAATCGCTCTGGTGCACTACATCGACGGGGAGAAGCGCTACATCCTGGCGCCGCTGGGGATGAAAGTCGGCGATGTGATCGAATCTGGTCCGAACTCCGACATCAAGCCGGGCAACGCGCTTCCTCTGGTCAATATCCCCGTCGGCACCGTGGTGCACGCCATAGAGCTCACAGCAGGGCGTGGGGCCCAGCTGGCCAGGTCCGCCGGAACCAGCGCACAGATCATGGCGAGGGAAGGCGACTATGTCACACTGCGCCTGCCTTCTTCCGAGATGAGAATGGTGCGCGCGGAGTGTCGGGCGACTATAGGTCAGGTCGGCAATGTTGAGCACGAGAACGTCACCATCGGCAAGGCCGGACGGAAGAGATGGATGGGCAAGCGTCCTCACAACCGCGGTGTGGCAATGAACCCTGTGGATCACCCGCACGGCGGAGGCGAGGGCAGGGCGCCGGTGGGGATGAAGAGCCCGGTGACGCCGTGGGGCGTGCCTACCCTGGGATACAGGACGCGCAGGGCGAAGGCTTCCGATAGGCTCATCGTCCGGCGCCGGGGTTCGAAGTGAGCAAGGGTTCTGAAAGGAGGCGCGCCGATTCATGGGCAGGTCGCTGAAGAAGGGACCGTACGTTTATCCGGCCCTGGCAGAGAAGGTAGAGAAGCTGAACCAGGCCGGCAAGAAAGAGATCATCAAGACGTGGTCAAGAGCATCCATGGTCGTCCCCGATATGCTGGGGCACACAATAGCCGTGCAGGATGGCCGCAGGCATGTTCCGATATATATCGTCGAGGACATGGTCGGTCACCGGCTCGGAGAGTTCGCGCCGACGCGGACATTCCGCGGGCACAGGCAGTCCGACAAGACCACGCGTCTGAAGAAGTAGAAGGAGGTCAGGCACAGTTGGAAGCGAAAGCAGTTGCGCGGCACGTGCGCATGTCGCCGCGGAAGGTCCGCAGAGTAGTCGACATGGTGCGCGGCAAGAGCGTTGACGAGGCCCTGACCATTCTGAAATACGTGCCGCATATCGCAGCCGAACCCGTGAGCAAGGTGGTCGCGTCTGCGGCGGCGAACGCCGAGAACAACCTGGATCTGACGAGAGACGACCTCTACATCGCCCAGGCATTTGTGGACGCAGGCCCTACGCTCAAGAGGGTCCTGCCAAGGCAGCGCGGTATGGCCGACAGAGTACTGAAGCGCACGAGCCACATAACGGTCGTCGTCAGAGAAAGGGAGGGTTAGAGCGTGGGGCAGAAGGTCAACCCTATTGGCTTGAGGCTTGGAATCAATCGCACCTGGGATTCCACGTGGTACGCTGATAAGAAGAAGTACGGCGAGCTTCTGCACGAGGATCTGAAGCTCAGGAAGTACGTCAAGGATAGGCTGTACTCAGCGGGGCTTTCTAGGATCCAGATCGAGCGGGCTGCCAACAGAGTGCGCGTGACCATTCACACTGCACGTCCGGGCATGGTCATCGGGCGCGGCGGCGCCGAGGCAGAGGCGCTGCGTCGCGATCTTGAGAAGATGACCGGGAAGCAAGTGTCGGTGAACATCCTTGAGGTGAAGCACCCCGAAACCGACGCGCAGCTCATTGCGGAGAACATTGCGAGCCAGCTTGAGAGGAGAATATCCTTTAGGCGGGCCATGAAGCAGGCGATGATGCGCGCTGAAAGGCTCGGAGCGCAGGGCATCCGGATGAGAACCAGCGGGCGTCTGGGAGGCGCCGAAATTGCGCGCACGGAAGGGTATAGCTCCGGAAAGCTGCCTCTTCATACTCTCAGAGCCGCCATCGACTATGGCTTCGCGGAGGCCAAGACGACCTACGGGAAGCTGGGAGTCAAGGTCTGGGTCTACAAGGGTGATGTTCTCCCATCTAAGGCCGGCGGAGTTCGGCGGGAGGGAGGGGCTCAGTAAATGTTGATGCCCAAAAAGGTCAAGTACCGAAAGCAGCAGCGAGGCCGAATGAAGGGCATCGCCACGCGCGGCAATGTACTGTCGCTGGGCGAGTTCGGCTTGCAGGCAATAGAGCCGGGCTGGGTGACTTCCCGCCAGATAGAGGCGGCGCGTATCGCGATGACGCGATACACCAAGCGCGGCGGCAATGTGTGGATTAGGATATTCCCTGATAAGCCGGTCACCAAGAAGCCTGCTGAAACCCGTATGGGCAGCGGTAAAGGCGCCCCCGAATACTGGGTGTCGGTGGTCAAGCCGGGCAGGGTCATGTTCGAGATCGGCGGCATCCCTGAAGACGTCGCACGCGAGGCCCTGAGGCTGGCCGGGCATAAGCTGCCGATCAAGACCAAGTTCATCTCCAAGGAAGAAGCGGGTGGTGAAGCCGATGAAGGCTAAGGAGCTCAAGAAGATGTCGCCTGAGGAGCTCGACAAGAGGCTTGTAGGCCTCAAAGAGGAGCTGTTCAACCTCAGGTTTCAGCTCGCCACGAATCAGCTCGAGAACCCGCACAGAATAACCGATGTCAAGCATGACATCGCCAGGGTCAAGACTGTGATAAGGGAGCGCGAGCTAGGCGCCGTAAGGCGATAGAGAGGAGGCCAGGTTATGGAAAGCGCGAGAACGCAGCGCAAGGAGAGATTGGGCGTCGTCGTGAGCGATGCGATGGATAAGACTCGCGTGGCTGCCCTTGAGCGCACCTTCAAGGACACCCGTTACGGGAAGACTGTAAGGCGCACCGACAAGGTGAAGTTCCACGACGAGAACAACGAGAGCAGGCTCGGCGACAAGGTCCGCATCATGGAGACCCGGCCGATCTCACGCGACAAGCGCTGGCGGCTTGTGGAGATAGTGGAGAAGGCCAAGTAAACGGGGCCCCGAGCGAAAGGAGGAACACTCTGTGATTCAGCCTCAGACCATGCTCAACGTGGCAGACAATACGGGCGCCAAGAAGGTCATGTGCTTTCGAGTGCTTGGCGGCAGCGAGAGGCGCTACGCTAACGTAGGCGACATCATTATCGCCACAGTCAAAGAGGCTACGCCCGGAGGCGTTGTTAAGAAGGGCGAAATCGTCAGAGCTGTTGTTGTGCGGACCAACAAGGAGCTAAGGCGGCCCGACGGCTCGTACATCAGGTTTGACGAGAACGCTGCGGTCATAATCGACGCACAGAACAACCCGCGTGGAACACGAATCTTCGGGCCTGTGGCGCGCGAGCTTAGGGACCGCAGTTTCATGAAGATCATCTCACTCGCTCCAGAGGTCCTCTAGGCCTCGGATCGGTCCCAGAAGTAGGGAGGTGTGATCAGAATGGCGACAGTAATCAAGAAGGTCAAAAAGGGCGACATGGTGATGGTTCTCACCGGGAAAGACTCTGGTCGGCGAGGCAAGGTACTTCGTGTTCTGCCGAGTGAACAGAAGGTTCTTGTGGAGAACTTAAATATGGTCAAGCGGCACACCAAGCCTACGAATACGAATCCGCAGGGCGGTATCGTCGACAGGCCGTCTCCCATGCCCCTGGGCAAGGTGATGGTAGTGTGCGGCAAGTGCAACAAGCCTACCCGGGTAGGCATGAAGTCCAAGGAGAAGGAACCCGGCAAGTTCACGCGGATCTGCAAGAGGTGCGGCGCCGGGCTCGACAAGTAGGGTTCGCAAGACAGGTAGGACAGGGAGAGGCCTGAGAGGGGGTCAAGTTTATGGAGAAGACTCCGCGGCTCAAAGAGAAGTACGAAAATGAAGTCGTGCCTGCGCTCGAGCAGAAGTTTGGGTACAAGAACATCATGGAGGTCCCGAAGGTTCACAAAGTCGTCGTGAGCATGGGCGTGTCCGACGCCGTTCAGGACCCCAAGGCGCTCGATTCCGCGGCTAACGATATGGCCCTGATTACCGGGCAGAAGCCGATCATCACGCGCGCTAAGAAGTCGATTGCAGCATTCAAGCTGCGTGCGGGCGTCCCTATCGGCTGCAAGGTTACTCTGCGCGGAGCAAGAATGTACTACTTCCTGGATAAGCTGTTCAACGCGGCTCTTCCCAGGATCCGCGATTTCCGGGGAGTATCGGGCGATTCTTTCGACGGGCGAGGCAACTACACGCTCGGCCTGAAGGAGCAGCTTGTGTTCCCGGAAGTCGAATACGACAAGGTCGACAAGATTCGCGGCATGGATATCACCATAGTGACGTCCGCCCGCACCGACGAGGAAGGCCTTGAGCTCCTCAGGCTCATGGGTCTCCCCGTAAGGACTGAGTAAGGAGGGGGAGAAATGGCGCGCAAAGGGCTTGTGGAGTCGTGGAAAAGAGGGCCCAAGCACAGAGTCAGAGAGTACAACCGGTGCTCCATATGCGGGAGGCCGCGCGCATACATGCGGAAGTTCAAGATGTGCCGGATTTGCTTCCGAACCCTCGCCTCAAGGGGAGAGATCCCCGGCGTGACCAAGGCGAGTTGGTAACGGCAGGGTACGCCACGAGAGGAGGTAGAGGACGATGGTGTTGACTGACCCGATCGCGGATATGCTTACGCGGATACGCAACGCGAACACCGTGAATCATGAGGTCGTCGAAATACCGGCGTCTCGGATAAAGGAAGAGCTAGCCCGGATCATGAAGAGCGAGGGCTACATCCGCGACTACGAGATCGGTCGAGGCGAGAAGCAGAACGTGATCAAGATCGCGATGAAGTACGGTCCCAACAAACAGAAGGTCATTCGCGGCCTGAAGCGTATCAGCAAGCCGGGCCTCAGGGTGTACGTCAAGAAGGACGAGATTCCGAAGGTGTTAAACGGTCTGGGAGTGGCCGTTATATCCACGTCGCAGGGGCTGATGACTGACCGCCAGGCGAGGGAAGCCGGTCTTGGCGGCGAGGTCATCTGCTACATGTGGTAGGTGGTGTAGCTATGTCAAGAATCGGTAGGAAGCCCATAGCAGTGCCGCACGGTGTGGAAGTCCATCTGGACGGACGCCATGTTACCGTGCACGGCCCCAAGGGAACCATCGCTCGCGAACTCCCACGAGAAGTGATGGTCGAGGTGGCAGAGGGCACGATCAATGTGAGCCGTCCATCGGACGATCGCATAGCCCGGTCCATGCATGGCCTGGGCAGGACGCTGATCGCCAACATGGTGGACGGTGTGACACGGGGCTTTGAAAAGTCCCTCGAGATCGTGGGCACCGGGTACAGAGCGTCGAAGCAGGGCAGGAACCTGGTTCTTCAGGTGGGTTACTCTCATCCGGTGGAGATCGTTCCGGCCGACGGCATCGAGATCGATGTTCCGGCGCCCAACAAGATCACGGTACGCGGTATCGATAAGGAACTAGTGGGCCAGACCGCGGCGAACATCCGCGCGGTCAGGCAGCCCGAGGTGTATCATGGCAAAGGAATCAGATACGCGGGCGAACGCGTAGCGCTCAAGGCCGGCAAGACCGGCAAGGCGGGCAGCTAGTAACTCCGCTCTATGCTCGATGAAAGGAGCGACTCGTAGTGTACAACAGGGTTGACAGGAAAGAAGCCCTCGCCCGCCGGCATATGCGCATTCGGAAAATAGTCGTGGGAACGCCCGAGAGGCCGAGGCTCTGCGTGTTCAGAAGCCACGCCCACATCTATGCGCAGATAGTCGACGACACAGTGGGCCGCACCCTCGTGTCGGTGTCGACGACGGAGCCCGAGATCCGGGCGGCTGTGGGATACGGCGGAAACATCGAGGCAGCGAAGGCCGTGGGTCGGGCGGCTGCCGAGAGGGCTCTAGGCAAGGGTATACACCAGGTCGTGTTCGACCGCGGCGGGAACATATATCATGGCAGAGTGGCGGCGCTGGCTGAAGCTGCGCGCGAGTCTGGCCTGGAGTTTTGAACGGGGGAGGGCAGAAGATGGCAAGGATGAGTCCTGAGGGAACAGACCTCAAGGAGAAAGTGGTAAGCATCAACCCCGTGGCCAAGACGACTAAGGGCGGCCGCACAAGGAGTTTCCGCGCGCTAGTTGTCGTAGGAGACGAGAAGGGCCGCGTAGGGGCTGGGCTTGGAAAAGCTTACGAGGTATCCGAGGCGATCAAGAAGGCAGTCGACGACGCCAAGAAGAACATGATGGAAGTGCCCATGGTGGGAACGACTGTCCCACACGAGGTCACCGCGACATTCGGCGCCGGATGTGTTATGCTTAAGCCCGCGGGCCCTGGAACAGGCGTTATTGCCGGCGGGCCGGTTCGTGCCGTGTTGGAACTTGCGGGCTACAGGGACATACTGACCAAGTCTCTCGGGTCAAACAACCCGCTGAACATGGTCAATGCGACAATTGAGGGCCTGAAGTCAATGCGCACCGCGCAAGACGTGGCCCAGATACGCGGCAAGTCCGCTCAGGAGCTTGCGAAGTAGGAGGGGTTCGGATGGCTAAAAGGCTTGCCATCACATGGAGGAAAAGCGCCATCGGCGAACCGGAAGACCAGAGGGCGACAGTTCGGTCCCTGGGCCTCCACAAGCTAGGCCAGACGGTCGAGCATGATGATAACCCGGTCATACGGGGAATGGTGCACAAAGTGCGCCACCTCGTCGAAGTCCGGGAGATCGACTGAGAGGGGTGCACCGATGAGGCTACATGATTTGCGCCCCCCATTCGGCGCCAAGAAGAACGTTAAGAGGGTGGGCCGCGGCACCGGCTCTGGGCATGGGACGACTGCCGGCCGCGGCAGCAAGGGCCAGCTTTCGAGATCCGGAGGAGGCAAAGGCGCCGGGTTCGAGGGCGGGCAGACCCCTATCTACAGGCGTTTGCCGAAGCGGGGTTTCAATAACAAGTTCAAGGTGGAGTACGCAGTAGTGAACGTTGGCGACCTTGAGCGTGTGTTTGAGTCGGGGGATAAGGTCGACGGCGAGGCGCTCAGAGAGAAGGGCCTCGTCCGGGGATATGACGTGCGCGTAAAGGTCCTGGGAGATGGTGAGATGACCAAGTCCCTGACCGTCCACGCTCACAAGTTCAGTGAGAGCGCCGTCTCGAAGATCAAGGCAGCTGGAGGCTCCGCGGAGGTGATATAGGTGCTGGGAGCGCTGATCAACGCTTGGAGGGTGCCGGATCTTCGCAAGAAGATCCTGTACACGGCTTTGTTGCTGTTCGTCTACAGGCTCGGGTCGTTCATACCCGTCCCTGGAGTAAATACGGCAAGTTTCGTGGCGGAGTTTCAAAGGCTGGCCGGCGAGACCGGAGTCGGTCTTCTGAGCCTCCTCGACATGTTCTCTGGCGGCGGACTGTCTAGAGCCACTGTGTTCGCGCTGAACGTAGGACCGTACATCACCGCGTCGATTATTATCGAGCTGCTCGCGGTGGTCATTCCCGCCCTCGAGGAACTCAAGAAGGAAGGGCCGGAGGGCCGCAAGAAGATGTCGCAGTACACCCGGTACGGAGCAGTCGCGCTCGCTCTCATCCAGGGGTATAGCTACGCCATGATGTTCGGCACAGCCGTGAGGCCGGGCGTCATGTGGAAGCTACTCATCGTGCTCAGCATGACGGCCGGGGCCGCGTTTACGATGTGGCTTGGCGACAAGATCTCGGAGAAGGGGATCGGCAACGGAATCTCGCTGATCATCTTTGCCGGAATACTGTCGCGTTTCCCCGCACAGCTGCAGGGAGTGCTGGGGATGCTGAAGCAGGGCGTGGGCAACATTGCGCTCACCTTGGTCTACGGCGTGATGGGCCTGGCTTTGATAGTGGCGGTCATTGCCACCACTGAAGCACAGCGCAAGATACCGGTTCAGTATCCAAAGCGAGTCGTCGGCCGGCGCGTGTACGGCGGGCAGAGCACCCATATGCCGATACGGCTGAACCAGGCCGGCGTGATACCGGTGATATTCGCATCCTCGGTTCTTGCGTTCCCGCAGACGATAGGTCAGTTCATTCCGGCGATATCAGCCAGTGTGAAAAGGTTTATCTACGATGCGTGGGTGTATAATATCTTGTACGTCGTTTTGGTGATCCTCTTCACCTACTTCTACACCGGCATCACGTTCAATCCGGTGGAAGTGGCCGACAACATGAAGAAGTACGGAGGGTTCATCCCCGGGTTTAGGCCGGGCAGGCCCACGGCCGAGTATCTCGACCGCGTGTTGACCAGGCTGACCTTCGTGGGCGCCATCTTCCTCGCGGCTATTGCGCTGTTGCCGAACATTACGGGCAAGCTCACCTCGGGCAGCATCTCATTCGGCGGCACCGGGCTCATCATCGTGGTGGGCTTTGCGCTCGACACGATGAAGCAGATAGAGGCGCAGCTGATCATGAGGCAGTACGAGGGCTTCCTCAAGTAGTAGTATGGAGTAGGAGTGCACGCATGATGCGGTTGGTTCTCATGGGGCCGCCCGGCGCGGGCAAGGGTACTCAGGCAGTAGTGCTCTCGCGGGAATATGGTGTTCCGCACATCTCCACGGGCGACATGTTCAGGGCGGCTGTGGCCGCCGGGACTCAATTGGGCCTCACGGCGCGTCGATATATGGACGCCGGCGAGCTCGTTCCCGATGAGGTCACCCTGGGGATAGTGCGGGAGAGGTTGGCGCAGCCCGATGCGGCCGGCGGGTTCATCCTGGATGGTTTTCCACGGACTGTTCCGCAGGCGAGCGGGCTGCAGGAAGCTCTGCATGACGGCGCCGTTCAGCTGGATGCGGTGGTACTCATCGACGTGCCCGACGCTGAGCTTGTGAAGCGAGCCGTAGGGCGCCGGGTGTGCCGCGAATGTGGGCGGGTGTGGCATGTGGAGTTCAACCCCCCTCCCGGTGATGCATGTTCCTGCGGCGGTGAGCTGATTCAGAGAGATGACGACCGGGCGGAAACGGTCATGAAGAGGCTTTCCGCCTACCATGAACAGACGGAGCCGCTTAAGGGCTACTATGCGAGCCTCGGGCTGCTTCTGTCGGTGGACGGGACGGGTGGCCCCGAATCGGTTCGTAGGCGCATCCTCGATGCGCTCGGAAGGTGCAATAGCAGATGATCATTCTGAAGACTCCGGACGAGATCGTCCGGATGCGGCGCGCGGGCGCACTCGTCGGACGTGTGCTCGAGGTGCTTCGTGGAAGCGCGCGACCTGGCATCAGCACAGCTTGGCTTGACAGGATCGCTGAGAATGCCATACGCGAGGGCGACGGCATCCCATCGTTCAAGGGGTACCACGGGTTTCCCGCGTCGATCTGCGTTTCGGTCAACGACGAGATCATCCACGGTATCCCGGGAGACAGAATCCTCGTCGAGGGCGACATAGTCAGTATGGATGTGGGCGCCATAGTCGATGGATATCACGGTGATGCCGCCATCACGGTTGGCGTAGGCGCGGTGTCGGCGGAAGCTGAGCGGCTGATGCGGGTTACCAGGGAGTCGCTGGCGGCGGGGATCGCGAACGCGCGGCCGGGACTCCGTCTTGGAGATATCGGCAGCGCTGTTCAGGCGCATGTAGAAAGCAGCGGGTTTTCCGTGGTAAGAGACTTCGTAGGGCACGGAATCGGGCGAAAGATGCACGAGGAACCCCAGATCCCGAATTTCGGGCGCCCTGGCGAGGGAATCAGGCTTAGGGCGGGGATGGTACTTGCCATCGAACCGATGGTCAATGCGGGTGGGCACGAGGCGCAGATACTCGATGATGGGTGGACCGCGTGCACCATGGACGGATCTCTGTCGGCCCATTTTGAGCATACGGTTGCCGTGACTCTGGATGGTCCCGAGGTTCTGACTCTCCCGTAACACGCGAGGAAGGTGCGGAGGCTGTGTCTTCCGATGGTCCATCACTTGGACGATTAGTAGTCTCGAAGATGGGAAGGGACAAGGGAAGGCTCTACGTTGTCGTGGGCCTTTCAGGAGACCGATACGCATACATCGCTGACGGCGTCACTCACAGGGTGTCGAGTCCGAAGCGAAAGAACAAGGCTCATCTGATCTCTCTGGACCAAGTGGACGAGGGCGTCAGGTCGAGGCTCGCGTCGGGCCTCCCTCTTACCGATACTCAGGTTGTTACGGCGCTTGGAGTTTACAGACCCCACCAGAGAAAGGAGGAGCATGCTCAGTAATGGCCAAGGAAGATTGCGTCGAAGTCGAGGGCACCGTGGTCGAGCCCCTGCCAAACGCGATGTTCAGAGTGGAGCTCGAAAACGGCCATAAGGTCCTGGCCCATGTGTCCGGCAAAATGCGGATGAAGTTCATCAGGATTCTGCCCGGCGATCGGGTCACAATCCAGCTGTCGCCTTACGATCTCACCCGTGGCAGGATCGTGTGGAGATACAAGTAGGAGGGTTTGACATGAAGGTAAGACCGTCCGTTAAGAAGATGTGCGACAAGTGCAAGATAGTCAAGAGAAAAGGCCGTGTGCGGGTTATATGCGAAAACCCAACGCACAAGCAGCGGCAGGGCTAGGAGGTGTAGCGACAGATGGCGCGAATCGCAGGCGTAGACCTTCCAAGGGACAAGCGGATAGAGATTGCCCTTACGTATATATACGGAATCGGCTTGACGTCGTCCAATCAGATCCTGAGCGAGATCGGGCTAAACCCGGATACGCGTGTGCGGGATCTTACAGAGGATGAGATCGCCAAACTGCGCGAGGCGATCGACCGCAGCTACAAGGTGGAAGGCGACCTCCATCGCGAAGAGGCCCAGAACGCCAAGAGGCTCATGGAGATTGGGAGCTA
>CAYZHL010000038.1:10984-15029 GCA_964478095.1 uncultured Clostridia bacterium
GAAGACGGTTGGCGGCCGTAAGAAGAGCTAAGGGGAGGATCGCTGATGGCAAAGAGACAGGCAAGGCCGAGGAGGCGCGAACGCAAGAACATTGAGTCTGGCGTGGCGCACATCAAGTCCAGTTTCAACAACACCCTTATTACGATCACCGACCCTTCAGGCGCGGTTGTCTCGTGGTCGTCGTCAGGCGCAATGGGGTTCAAGGGATCCCGCAAGGGCACTCCGTTTGCAGCGCAGCAGGCAGCCGACGTGGCGGCGCGCGCGGCGATGGAGCACGGGATGCGCACCATAGAAGTGCTTGTCAAGGGGCCAGGGGGAGGGCGCGAGGCCGCAGTCAGGTCGCTGCAGGCGGCAGGGCTGGAGGTCAGCATGATCAAGGATGTAACGCCCATTCCGCATAACGGGTGCAGGCCGCCCAAGAGACGGCGCGTGTAGCCAGGAGCGAACAGGAGGTGCTGACATGTCGAGATATACGGGACCTGTGTGCCGGCTCTGCCGTCGCGAGGGAACGAAACTGTTCCTCAAGGGAGACCGGTGCTATAGCGAAAAATGCTCTGTAGGCCGGAGAGCGTACCCGCCCGGGCAACACGGGCAGGGGCGCAAGAAGGCTTCAGAATACGGAACTCAGCTTCGGGAGAAGCAGAAGCTCCGAAGGATCTATGGAATACACGAGGCTCAGTTCGCACGCTACTTCGACATGGCGGAGCGCAGGCGCGGGATCACCGGCGAGAACCTGCTGGCCATCTTGGAGACGCGTATCGACAACGTCGTGTACAGGCTGGGCATGGCGGATTCCAGGGCTCAGGCGAGGCAGCTGGTGAGGCATGGGCATTTCGCGGTGAACGGCAAGAAGGTATCAGTGCCCTCGTACGAGATGCGGCCGGGCGATGAGATCTCGGTGAGAACCGGCAGTCGTAACCTGATCCACTTCAAGGGGATTGCCGAAGCGAGAGTTCCCAGCGTTCCGGCGTGGCTGTCGCTTGGCGAAGACCGACTGAGCGGCAGGGTGTTGTCGGTTCCCGCACGAGATCAGGTTGACCTGGACATCCAGGAGCACTTGATCGTCGAGCTGTACTCGAAGTAATGCTGCCCCAGATGAGAAGGAGGGTGCTGAGCGCGCTATGATCGAATCTCCAAGGCCTAGAATCGATTGCCAGGAAGATGGCGACCGATACGGCAGGTTTGTCGTAGAGCCCCTTGAGAGAGGATACGGCATAACCCTGGGTAATTCACTGCGCAGGATCCTTCTGTCGTCGCTACCTGGGGCGGCGATCGCCTCGGTTAGGATCGACGGGGTGTTGCACGAATTCTCGACTATCCCTGGGATCTACGAGGATGTCACCGATATCATTCTGAACCTTAAGGGTCTCCTCGTGAAGCTTCACGGCGATACCCCCAGAGTCATCAGGTTGAACGCTGAAGGCCCGGGAGACGTGACCGCGGCCGACTTCGAAGCCGATGCAGAAATAGAGATCCTGAATCCGGAGTTGCACATCGCCACTCTGGGTACCGTAGATCAGGTCAACCCGGCAACCGGCAGGCAGGAGGAGACCGGCGCCAGGATGTCGCTGGAAGCGCTTGTGGAGCCGGGCAGGGGCTACATGCCGGCTGAAAAGAACAAGCGACCGGACCAGCCCATTGGCGTGATACCGATGGACTCCATATTCACACCCGTTGAGCGGGTCAACTACACTGTGGAAAACGCGCGTGTGGGCGGTGTTACCGACTACGACAGGCTGGTGCTCGAAGTGTGGACCTACGGTGCCATGAGGCCGAAAGAAGCAGTGAGCAGCGCCGCCGGAATGATGACGGACCTTCTGAGGCTGTTCGTCAATCTTTCGCAGGAGGAAGAGCCCGAAGAGCCCGAGGCGCAGCCGGTTCAGGACAACCGGGAGCGCGTAATGGAAATGACCATCGAGGAACTCGACTTGTCGGTGAGATCTTACAACTGCCTCAAGCGAGCCGGCATAAACAGCGTCGAGGAACTGACCCGCAAGACTGAGGAAGACATGATGAAGGTCAGGAATCTCGGTCGCAAATCGCTCGAGGAAGTCAAGCAGAAGCTGGAGTCGCTGGGGCTGTCGCTTAGGCAGCCTGATGAGTAGTATTACAGACGGTTAGGACCAAGGAGGAGAGCGCAAGTGAGGCAAGGCAAACTAGGCCGCACGGCGTCTGCAAGGCGCGCCCTTTTCCGCAGCTCGGTGACGAACCTGTTCATACATGACAGGATCATCACCACTGAGTCGAAAGCGAAAGAGATGCGCCCCATTGCTGAGAAGCTGATAACATGGGCAAGAAAGGGCGACCTTCATCATAGACGCCTGGCAGCGCAGTACGTTCTGGAGCCAGAAGCGCTGCAGAGGTTGTTTGACGAAATAGGGCCTGAGTACGCTGAGAGACCCGGTGGATATACTCGTGTTGTTAAGCTTGGGCCCCGGCGGGGCGACGCTGCGCCCATGGCAGTGATAGAGCTGGTCGGCAGAGGCGTCGGCGAGAAGAAAGCCAAAGCCAAGAAGTGACGTGATAGCCCATGAAGCCTGTGATTTGCGTCGAGAACGTGTCATACACGTATGACGGCGGCGGCCCGGGCGAAGTGGAGGCTCTTCTCGACGTAAGCTTGGATGTCGCGGGCGGCGAGTTGGTGGCGGTAATCGGGCATAACGGCTCGGGCAAGTCCACACTCGCAAAACACATGAACGCCATTTTCGTGCCCACACGCGGCGATGTCTATGTACTCGGGATGAACACACGTGATGAATCCCGACTATGGGACATCCGCCAGACGGTGGGCATGGTGTTCCAGAACCCGGATAACCAGATAGTGGCCACCACCGTCGAGGAAGACGTGGCGTTCGGACCCGAGAACCTCGGAGTTCCGCCGGCTGAGATCAGGCGTAGGGTAGACGAAGCCTTGGCCATTGTGGATATGGCCGGCTACGAGAAGTCCGCGCCCCACATGCTTTCGGGGGGGCAGAAGCAGCGCGTGGCCATCGCCGGCGTCATCGCGATGAGGCCCAAGTGCATAGTCCTCGATGAGCCCACGGCCATGCTAGATCCGGTGGGTCGGAGCGAGGTACTTGCCACGGTAAGGCGTCTGGCAACAGAAGAGGGCATAGCAGTTGTACACATCACTCACTTCATGAACGAGGCGGTCCTGGCCGACAGGGTCGTAGTAATGGAGGGCGGGCGCATTGCGCTGCAGGGCACACCGCGCGAGGTCTTCTCCCAGCCGACGACGTTGCGTCGCCTGGACCTGGACGTTCCGCAGGTGACTGAACTCGCCTACGAACTTCGGGCCGCGGGGGCGCCGTTGCCGCGATGCCCGCTCACAGTGGCTGAGCTGGTTGACGACATCGCGGCGCTCGTCGGCAAGGGGGCCGGGCTGAGTTGAGCGACACGATAATCGAAACGCGTGACCTCTGCTACACATACATGCGGGGAACCCCCCTGGCCAGGCAGGCGCTTGCCGGTGTGAACGTATCCATAGAGCGGGGCGAACTAGTGGCCCTGATTGGGCGGACCGGCTCCGGGAAGTCCACCCTCATACAGCACTTCAACGGGTTGCTCAAACCGGATTCAGGAGCTGTTCTGGTGGACGGGCGCGATATCTGGCAGAGAGGAGTAGCTCTGCGCGATATCAGGCGCAAGGTCGGGCTAGTATTCCAGTACCCGGAGCATCAGCTGTTCGAGGAGACCGTGGCTGCCGATATTGCCTTTGCCCCGCGCAACCTGGGGATGAGCGAAGCTGACGTGGACGAGGCTGTTCGCGAGGCGATGCGCGTAGTCGATCTCGATTACGATGCCCTGCGGGCGAGGTCGCCATTTGAGCTTTCGGGAGGTCAGAAACGCAGAGTGGCCATAGCCGGAGTGCTGGCCATGCGTCCTGAGGTTCTGGTGCTGGACGAGCCCACTGCGGGGATGGACCCGCGCGGGCGCGAAGAAGTGCTCGCCGAGATCAGGCAACTCCATGAGGAGCATGGCTACACAATCGTGCTGGTATCCCACAGCATGGAGGACGTGGCCCGTTTCGCCGAGAGGGTGATCG
>CAYZHL010000038.1:15155-15415 GCA_964478095.1 uncultured Clostridia bacterium
ATGGACGGCGGGTCCGTCGTGATGGAGGGCTCGCCCCGCGAGGTGTTCCGGAATCGTGATGACCTTACCCGCATGGGTCTGGGCGTTCCCCAGGTCACGGGCCTCATGGCGGAGCTTGCGGCAAGGGGATTGCCGTACGCTAAAGACGTGATCACTGTAGGGGAAGCCCTGCACATCCTACTGCCGGCCCTGCTTGGAGCGTCGGGTGCGGGCGAAGACGGAAGCCGGGGCACAGGCGAAAACCCGGGCCGAGATCGGGG
>CAYZHL010000039.1:0-6377 GCA_964478095.1 uncultured Clostridia bacterium
CACCCAGGATTACCTCGGCCGTTTCAATGCCGGTAAGCCCCAGGACCCCTGGGGATATGGCGGCCACCGACTTCAGCCCTCCCCTCTTTTCAGGCGGGGTCCTTGAATACACGTGGCGCGTGACCATGACCTTGCCCGCCACAAGCGGGCCGATGGCGTCAGGCGTGGCGTTCCAGTTGCCCAGCCCGCAAATGAGGGTAGTGAAATCCGGTACCGCCCAGAAATCTACGTTGTTCAGATTGGCCCGTATCAAGCCGACCAGTTCGCGCGCGAGCGCCTGCGAAACCTCGCTCTCAAGTTCGCGGTCGCGCAAGGGCAATTCCGGAGCATCGATGGTTATGTAGTTGCCCATTGCCTTACCAAGCGCCCTCGCTGCCTGTTCAGTGGTTATCGCCACCCGGGTTATGGAGCCGAAGTCAGTCTCGTCTGTTCTGGCGTTTACGCCCGGAATCTCGGGACCCATACTCTGCCTAAGCACTTCGTGGGCCTCGACAGCCAGGTCGGTTCGGAACGAACCGCCTCCCGGCGACGACTCTTCTCTCGACAGATGTTCTAGCCTCGGGCACGGGCGCCACGCCGAGCCGAAAGAACGGTCAAAATCCAAGAGCAATGACCTCCCTAGCGCATTATCGGGAATAGTCTTGCCCAACCGGCAGGCGCGCAACACTGATCGTCACGCCATCGGTCGCGCTTGCAATGGTACTTCGTGCATGGTAGAATCATTGTTGTGCAACCCGGCGGCGGAGGAGGTGACGCAAGATGCCTAACATCAAGTCGGCGAAGAAGCGTGTCAAGACCATCAGGGTACGGACGGCAAGGAACGCTGCGATCAAGTCCTCCGTCAAGACTGCCATTCGCAGGTTCAACGAGGCCGTGAGCCAGGCGAATCCTAAGGGCTGTGCGGACGAACTCAATCGCGCTTTCCGCACAGTGGACCGCGCGGCGAAGAAGGGCGTGATCCACCCCAACCAGGCGGCAAGGCGCAAGTCGCGACTGGCGCGCAGGGCGAACAAGGCGGCCCAGGCTGAGTAGCCCGGGGTCGTTGCCGGGGCGAGGTTGACATCGCGCAGAATAGCGGCTTTTGCATACTCCGGTAACCAGCGTCACCGGAGTTTCTGCTGTACGCATAGGTCCGATACGAGTACTTCCATGGCCAACTTCTCCGACATCGCCCCTGTCTTGATGTCGAGGTCGGCCCGGGCGATCCGCGATAGCATCGCCGCTATCTGCGCCTGAGTGAGGCGGGAGGCCTGTGCCGCCGCTCTAGATTCTCTCCACTTCATCTTGGAATTGCCGGCAGACAGTGTTGTTGCAGCCTCATCTTGAGTGCTGCCGCCATCGAGCAGGACTCGGGCAGCCATAAGCCGCCTGAGCTGCGTGGCAAGTGTGCTCTGGATCGAGAGCACCTCGCGCTCGCTTCGGATCAGATCGGCCAGGGCGCCCATGGCCCGGTCGCTCTTGCCGTCTATCACCGCATCGCAAAAGTCGAAGATTGTCTGAGACGAACTCCTGCCCACAGCCTCCCTGATGTCGTCGACGCCTATCCTCCGGCCATCAGGCCCGAGGTAGGTGATGAGCTTTTCGATCTCCTGAGATATCGCCGCGTAGTCCAGCCCCGCTAGCTCCAGCAAGAGCGACACGGCGTCCGGCTCGATCCTGACGCCCAGCTCCCTGGCGCGCTCGAACACAAAACCCCTGGCATCGCCGGCATGGGCCGGCCTGAACTCGAACGCGGCCGCATTGGGTCCGGCTGCGTTGACTTCCTTACGCGGCACGGCCCTGGACGACGAGACGATTACCACGTGTGTCTCATCGGGTACCCGAAGGTCCGCCGGACGCTTGCCCGGAGCCAGTGTGCGAATGAGGCGGGCCTGATCGTCCGCAGACATCTCCTCGAACCGCCGGACGACAACTACGCGTGCGGATGCGAACATGGGGGCGGTCATCACGGCTGATGCAATATCGTCTACGGAGGACTCCGCCGCGTCAAATGCGTTGACGTCGGCGCCTCCCCGCATGGATGTGAGTCGCTCCACGAGTTCGTCGACGTTGCGCCCGCGCGAATACGCATCCTCTCCGTACATGATGTAGATCGGGGTTGTCGATCCTTTCTTCATGGCCGCAGCTACGTCTGGCCTCAATCCAATCCTCCTCTGTCAGCTCTTCAAGCCGGTTCGGGCTATCCCCTGGATAAACTGGTTCTGGGCTACGAAGAACAGCGCCACAAGCGGAGCGATAGCCAGCGTTGATGCAGCCATCAGCAGATCAGGCCGGGTGCCGAACTCCTGGTTGAACCTTGAAAGGCCCACCTGGATAGTGCGGAGATGGTCGGAGTTGGTGACAATCAGCGGCCACAGGAAGCTGTTCCAGCCGCCGATGAACGTGAACAGGCCGCTGGTCACAAAGATCGGCCTGGCCAGAGGGACCATGACAGCCCATAGGTACCTGAATCTTGAGCATCCGTCTATCTGAGCTGCGTCCCACATCTCCAAAGGGATGGTCTGGAAGAACTGCCTCATCATGAATATCCCGAATACGCTGGCTGTGAAGGGCACTATCAGCGCCTTGTACGTATCTATCCAGCCCAGCCGGGCAATGATGGCGTAATTCGGCACCAGAGTGACCTGACTGGGTATCATCATGGTCCCCAGCAGGATCATGAAGACTGTCTCCTTACCCCAGAAATCGATGTTGGAAAAAGCATATGCCGCGAGCGCCGAGGTCGCGAGCTGCAAGATGGTGGTGACTGTCGCGATGAATGCCGAGTTGAAGAAGTAACGCGGGAAGTATGGTTCTTCATTCCATGCGTCGGCGTAGTTCTTCCACACTATCTTGCTTGGGAACCAGACCAGTCTATTCACATACAACTCCTCAGGGGCCTTAACTGACGTGCTGAGCATGTAATAGAAGGGCATCAGCATTATCACCGCGCCCACCGTGAGGAGGATGTACACTAGGGTCAAGTGAGCAGTCTTGCGCGTTTTGGACATTGTCAACTCCCCCTGGGCCGCCGCGCGGCCTACTGATAGTGCACATAGCGGCCTGCTACGTTGCGTTGGATCAGCGTGAGCACAAAGATTATGGCGAATAGCATGTAGCCGATGGCAGACGCGTACCCGAACTGGTATGAGCCCCATGCCATGTCGTACAGGTATTTGACGACCACCCGGGTAGTGCCGAGAGGCCCGCCGAGCGCAGATGGCCACAGTACATACACCTGCGTGAACACCTGGAACGAGCCTATGATGGAGATTATGGTGATGAAATACGTAGTCGGTGAGAGCAGCGGCCACGTGATCTTGGAAAACATGGCCCATCCGCTGGCGCCGTCTATCTCAGCAGCCTCGTAGTACTCAGCGGGTATGTTCTGCAACCCCGCAAGGAAAATCACGACGTTGTAACCAAGGTGCCTCCATATGCTCATCAGGCAAAGGGCGAACATGGCCCATTTGGGGTCCAGCAGCCATGCCTGCGGACTGATTCCGAACCAGGAGAGAACGGCGTTCAGCATCCCGGCGGAGTCTTCCTTGTATATCCACGTCCACACGATCGAAATCGCCACTACCGGTGTCACGTATGGGAGGAAGAAGGCTGTTCGATATGACGCCAATCCTCGTATTGGCTGATTGAGCAACCCCGCTATCCCAAGCGCAAGGGCAATGCCCACCGGGACTGTGCCGAGCACGTACTTGCCCGTGTTGGCCAGCGAACGAAGGAAGTCTTGATCCTGGAGGAGTTGGGCGTAGTTGCCCAGGCCCACCCAGTTCCACCTTCCGAACAGATTCGTGTCGAACAAGCTGAGATACAGGGCGTAGAAGGCCGGGAAAAAGTGGAATACTATGAGTATTATCAGAGCCGGCGCCAAGTACAGGTAGGCCGCTGCCGTATCGCGAGCGTATTTCCTACTATGCGAAGGTTTCAATTTGCCGTCCACACCCCTTTGCTCAGCCACGCCATGATGGCCAGCGCGAAATCGGAGTTCCCGTATGAGTCCCTTCTGAGATCGAGTGATGAGTAGACCGGGGCGCCGAGGCATGCTATGCGTCCGTTCCCCACACGCTGCCCGGCAGCAAAGACATGGGCGTCCGCAGCCCGCGCGAACACGTCTACCGTTGCTCGGCTATCCTCGATTGCGAGACGACACGCCTCGGATGCGAAGATTGGACGGTTACTCTCCTCGCTCGACCCCCAGTCGGCGTGTATGGTGGATGAGCCATCCGACATCAGTTCGTCATCGACAAACCTGACGGCGGCCTGCATGATCTCGAGCAACGCGTTGAACTGCTCGGAGGTGCGCGTTCCGTCTGGGTCATGCGACCAGCCCGCAAGAAGCAGGGACCCTCCTCGCTGTACAAATGCGGCAATGGCCTCCAGCTCATCCTGCTCGAAGGAGGTAGGACTGAGCGCAAACCCGATCTCCGGCAAGTTGACCACCAGAATGTCGGTCTTGGCAAGCACTTCCGGGCTTATCGGCTCTTCGCCGACTCGGGGGCTGTAGTCGGACGCCGCAAGCAGCGCCACGAGCCCGTCCATGTAGCCCGTATACCTATTGTTATGGCCCTCGTCGATCAGCACGCGCGGAATGTCGGCCTTACGTACTAGAACCTGCGCTCCCGGGAAGACCAGGGGCGCCTCGCACTCCGGCATGAGCAACTCCAGCTCCAGCCAGGCCTCACCGGGCAGGGCAGGGCTCCAGTCGAACCGTATGTCCGTCCCCTCCCACCCTGCGAGGTCAACGCGTTGCGACGATACCGACCGCCTGCCCGACGGCGTCGCCTCGTAGAGCACGGCAGTGACTCCGCATATGGCCTGCTCATTCCTGTTGACGATCTCGGCTCGCACGCGGGCGGATACTCCTGAGCGAACTACCGTATCGACGCAGGCAAAGTCGCACACGGCTATGCCGGCTCCTGTAGTGACCCAGATGGGGCTGGTGACTATGACATCGCCGTCGCTCTGCACTGCGCGAAGGTAGTACCAGCTGTAGGCTGATTTGGGCGTAAGGGCCACGATAGCTTCATATGCCCCGACTGCCTCGCCCGCCTGGTTCGCCCCGCCAGGATGAACCCGACCCGGCACATCCTCCCACACTACCTCTCCCCCGTTCGACACGATCTGAACGGTTTCCAATCGGTCCGCTTCGTCGGGGTCTGCCACGTACACACGAAACTCCACCGACTTGCCCGACATGACAGCATCCGGGGTGATCGCGATCTCATCGCCCATCACACTATCGCCGGATGCGAAGAGCACGCGGACGTTGGAGTCTTCAGTAGCGTATGTTCGCATGTCGCGCATGGCGGACAAGACCGCCTCACGAGTGAGCTCCGGCGCAATAAGCCCTGTGCGAGTGGGGGCGGCCGTTCCCCAATCCGCACGATGGTTGTCCTGGCTACTGACGGCGCCCACGCGCCATCCCCTGTCCAGCGCACGTCTGTAGGCACGCTCATTCGTAACGTTGTGCCTGTATGGGCCCGAGCCCACCTCGATCAAGGAGACCTGTTTGTCGCCGAGCCCCCGATACTCGAAGTCGTTCCAGTTCGGCTGGATGTCGTAATTCGGATGATTGAACACGCCGATGCCGTCATGCTCTGACAGAAACTCGAAGAACGCAGTCAGATTACGCTGCGTGTCACGAGAGGCGGCCCGGGGTGTATCGAACCCATTCATGTGACCGTCGGTGAACGTCCACTCGTATCCTACAAGCGTAACGAACCTGCCTGGTTCGTAGAACTGATCTGCTTCTTCATGTGCAAGGAACCAGTGATGCAGGTTGGTGGCCTCCTGCATGTAGTACCCGTGATCGGTTACGGCGTGGAAATCCATTTTGGCAGCGTATCGCGCGTGCCGAAATGCGTCGGATGGCGTGAGCACTCCGTCCGAATAAGAAGTATGGGAATGCAGATTCCCGAAATAGTAGTTGTAGCCGCCTCCCGGCGCCTCCGCTACTGCCGCCTGCGGAACTGATAGAGCTAGCACTGCAGCGAGTGCCACAGCCACTACAAGAAAGGGCAACGGCAGAGGGCGCTTGCGGACGGCGCGGCACCGTATGCGCATTGGACGTCTCCTCCACAGAGTTGAAGCCCGGGGAGTTGAACCACTCGCTCGACGTCCCCGGGCATTCTTAATCATGCAAGCTCCACGCAGGCCCGACGTCGGGCTACTTCAGCCTTGCATTGGCCTTGACCACCGCGGCATCCAGAGCCTCTTTGGCCGTGGCCTTGCCCAGGAAGACCTTCTCGACGGCCTCCGAGATATCTCCCCTTATGTTGGTCCAGGCAGATATGTTCGGATCGTACTTGATGTAGCGCAGCTGCTGGAGGCTCTGCTCCTCGCGGGGATGCTCCGCGAACCACTGCTTCATGATCTCCAGATGC
>CAYZHL010000039.1:6514-6928 GCA_964478095.1 uncultured Clostridia bacterium
CGATCTGCCTCGGCTCCACCAGCCACTTTACGAATCTCCATGCAGCCTGCTGCTCCTTTTCGCTAGCTTTCGCGAAGATGGCGAGGTCGGTTCCAGCAACTGGGGTCGCCTTGAACTTGGATTCCATGTAGGGCAGGGGAGCGGCGCTCCACTCGAACTTGCCGGCTACTGACTGGTCGGTGTAGCTCAGGCCGGGAGAGGTTGTGAGGTACATCGCGACCTTACCCGCTCCGAAGTCAGCATCCAGGTAGCCGGGCACGTAGTACGACACCTTATACTTGCTGAGGAGATCCGCCATGTACTGAAGAGCCTTGACCCCCTCCGGCGAGTTGACATTGACCTTGCCGCCGGCATCAAGCCAAGTTCCTCCCGCAGTGAAGAAGAAGCAGGCGAAATAGTCGACGTTGGGGCGGA
>CAYZHL010000039.1:6938-7632 GCA_964478095.1 uncultured Clostridia bacterium
GGCCATATCGGACTATCTTGTCGCCATCCTTGATCGTGAGCGCCCTTGCAGCTGTCAACAGCTCCTGCCAGGTGGCGGGCGGCTTAGCTATTCCCGCCTCTTTCAGAGCCGTCTGGTTGTAGACCAACACGTAGACGCTCTTGTTGAACGGCATGGTGTACCACACGCCATCGAATACGCATCCCGCCCTGAGGCCTTCCCAGATATCGTCGATCTCAAGGGTCGAAAGGCCGTTGGGCCCCTTAACGAACTTCTCTATGGGGACCAGCTCATTCGAGGTGATGTACTCAGCCGCCCAGTTTCCGTAGACCTGGGCCACAGTCGGAGGCTTGCGAGCCACCAAGGATCCCACGAGTTTCTGGCTCAACGCCCCGTAGTTGCCCTGATACTCAGCCTTTACGAATACGTCGGGGTTCTCGTTGTTGAACTGCTCAACCAGCATATCGATGGTCTTACCAAGCTGCGCGCCCATAGCGTGCCAGAAGGTGACGGTCGTTTTCTGCTGCGCGAGTGTCGGACCGATAGCCAGAGTGGTGACGATAAAGACGGCGATCAGCAGTATTGAGGCAAAACGTTTCAAATCGCTTTCCCAGCCTGCAACAGGCAGGCGGGAACACCCCCCTTTCTCAATAGCGTCGCACCACTCGTATTCGACGGAGACACGCGCACTCCTTCCGGCAAACTATAGGGCCGT
>CAYZHL010000039.1:7642-11839 GCA_964478095.1 uncultured Clostridia bacterium
GTCTGCCGACGGAATTTCACGATTCTTCGGCAATCTCCTCTGAACATGCTATGGTATCAGTCCAGCCGCATCTGTACCATAGCTCTGCAACTCTCCCTGCCCTTTCAGCATCCCCATCCAGATTGCGAGAATGCCTCGGACAGGAACTACAGTTATCTCCGCAGAAAGCGAGTTCAGACATTTCGCACCTCCCGACAATGCTGGCAGACCTGTTGTACGGCCCAGTTTGGAGGTCACGGAGCTCTGACCCGATTATGTGACAGCCCAGCCAGACAAGCACACGTCTTCCCATAGTTCACCTGCAGACCTTCCTGAACATCGGGGCCCTCGCCCACACTTGCCTCATGTCGCGCGCCGTATAACTCACTTCGGAGCGCTTGGCCTGTGCCGCCAGGCGAGGGGCGATGCTTACCGAAACAGCGCCGCATGTGTCAGTCCGCCTGAGCTCCGCGCCGGTGTCGAGTATTCGGCCGATCGCAGCCGGGCTGGGGTGCCCGTAGCCGTTGCGGCCAACCGACACGATGGCCAGGTCGGCGCGTACGGCCTCAAGAAACCGGAACGTCGAAGCGCCGGAGGAGCCATGATGACCTATCTTCACCACCTGCGCGGTCAGCCAAGTTCGGTGCGGCGGTTCATCGAGAATGCGTCGCTCGAATTGCGCCCCGGCATCTGCGCACAGCAGCATCGAAAAGCCCCGATACACAAGGCGCAGCACCATCGAATTCTCATTTGCGTCGATATTCCGACCGTCTGGTGCGGCAGTTGACGCCGGCGGAGGGTTCAGCACTTCCAGGGCGACCTCGCCTACCCGGATAACATCGCCTTGGCTCAGGCGAACAACACGGGGCGACTCGCCGCCGCGAGCCGCAGCGATCTCGCCAAGAATGCCCGCCCACGTCCGGCCGTCGGCGCAGCTCGGCACGGCGATGCATTCTGTCCTGAGCAGGCCCGCGACTGCGCCGGCGCCGCCGGCATGATCGGCATGCTCGTGAGTGATTACCAGAAGATCGAGTCGCTTGACTCCGCGCCGCCTGAGATAGGGCACGACGTGCCTGTTGCCGGCATGGGCAGTGCCGGTGTCGACGAGGATGCTGACGCCGCCCGGAGCCGACACGAAAATCGCATCGCCCTGCCCAACATGGATCACGACGACTTCGAACGGCGCTGGCCTGAAGGCAAGGAAGCAGAGTATCCCGACGCCGCACATTACTGCAGCTGGGCGCTTCGCGATTCGGCCGGCAGCCCGCCGGAATCGGTACCGCCCGAACGCATCCGACCCGATCGCGGATGTGCATGCCAACAAGGAGTAATACGCGGCAATCTCCCACTTGGAAAGCATCCTGATCGGCACTGATGAACACGGCACAGACGCCATGGCGCTAACCAATGAGGCCAGTGCAGTAAGTGCGGCTTCGGACCCGGCGTTCATGACAGACCCCAGCCACGGCCAGATGTGCCAGACGATGCACCCGCCCAGACCGGCCGTCATGGCCACAAGGCCCATGGGCACAGCAACTAGGTTGGCTATGGGTCCGATCAGGCTGAGCTCAAGCGTCATGTTGGCGACGATTGGCAACAGGGCGGTGCTGACCGCCGTCGAAGCAAGCAGCGTCCGGAGCGTGGACGCCGCCGGGGCCGACCATCGGTCGGGAACAATCCGTGCAAAGCACGGCGCAAGATAGCACAGAGCGACAATCGCCAGGTACGACATCTGGAACCCTGCGTTCCACAAAAGCAGCGGGTTGAGTATGAGCTGGATCGCGGCCGACACGCACACTACATGCAGCGTGCTCGCGCGACGGCCGCAGGCACGCGATGCGGCTGACAAGCCGAACATCAACCACGCACGCACTATCGACGGGCGCAACCCTGCCGCCACAGCATATACACCCGCGATGAGGAACCCGACCAGAGGCGAGCGACGCGACGACACACCCGCCGCTGCCGCGGCCTGCAGTGCGATGCCCACAACCAAGCTGACATGCAGCCCGGACGCTGCCAGAAGATGCGATACCCCGGCCTTCCGGAAGCTCCCCAGAGTGTCGTAGTCGAGTTCGCTCGAATCGCCAAGCGCCATTGCCAGGAATATCTCGCACGGACCGGGGGCGAGCGTGGCTCGGGCAGCGCTGACAATCGCCTCGCGAACCCACATTGCAGCGCGCTCCACAGGGTTGAGGCAGCGCCTGCCCACGACGTGCACCGACCCGGGGTCCGCATTGGCCACCGCATGAACCCCATGCTGAAGAGAGACCGTTCTGAGGTCGGGCTCGCCCGGGTTCATCGGCCGAGAGGCCAATTCCAGCCGGATCCGGCTTTCCGTGATGTCGCCGTAACGCAGGCGCTCAGCTAGCCCACAAGAGGCGTCGCCCGGTGAGAGAAACACCCTGACCTTGCCTGCCGCCTGATGAAGTGATCCATCTGCGTCGACACAGTGTGCGGCGATCACCGCCTCCGGCGAGCGGCCCCCTGCCCGACTCGATACTACAACACCTTTCAGTACCACATCTTGCCCGGCGAATCTGGCAACCGACACGGCCGCCAGCGAGTCGACGCGGATGATGTCAAGAGCTCCGATGGTGGCGGCTCCTACCATCACTGCGGCCAACACCATGCGTTCGCGGTACCGGGGGGATAGCCTGAGCGCGAGATGGTTCCAGGACGCTAACGCGATCCAGGCCGCCCAGGCACAGATCCACACGGCAACGGGAACCTCCCAGTATCCGCAGAGCAGACCGACGGCCAGAGAGCCCGCGAACGCGGGGGCAACCATAGATAGCCGGCCGGCGCTGGCGGGCCAAACGGAATCGGCGCCCATCGCGGGCATTGGCTATCTGACCGTCGCCATCGGCGCGATTTTCGCCAGCTTGGCCTGGCCTATGCCGGACACGCCCACTATGTCGTCGACGGCGACGAAAGGCCCATTGGCAGACCGATAGTCGATGATCCGCTGGGCCAGCACCGGACCGACTCCAGGCAAAGCCTGCAATTCCTCTACAGACGCAGTGTTTATGTTGATCAAGCCTGTGCAGGAGACGTTCGAAGAGACCGGGGCACGGACCGAATCAGGAGCCGACCGTGTAATATCGGCGCGGTTGGGCGGTATGGCAGGAACAACAGATTGGCGGGGTTGCGGCTGACCACCTCCACCAGGCGAATCCGCTCCGTCACTGCCGGCGGCGGAACCCTCTTGCCTTGGCGGCACGTACACCTGTTCCCCATCGCGCACAGGCAGAGCCAGGTTGATGCAATCAGTGTCGGCCGCCTTCAGCGCTCCGCCGGCCGCGCTCAGCGCGTCCGCCACCCGCGCCCCGGGCTCAAGCGAGTACACACCGGGTTTCGCCACTGCGCCGGCCACGTGGACAATGATGGCTGGCTGAGCTACAGGATCCGGCTCGGCGCGAGGCGCCGGTTGATCGAGCACGCTCGGCCCGAGCGCCAAGTCCGATTCGGCAGGGCCATCAAGAACCACCACTCGGGGCCGACGCGCCGAGCGGGCCGCAGTGATCGCCAATCCGATCAGCAGAACGCCGGCAAGAATCAGCCCTGCCCTTCGTAGGCCGAATACTTGCATGGCCACCCCTCCCTGACGCGCCGGCACTGTGGTGGAACGCCGGGCCTTGCCTGTATGCTAACACAGGCGAATAGCCCGGCGCCTCATGCCTTTGGGTGATCCATCAGGGTGATTTCGGGATGCCCAAGCTACGCTGTCCGGACCACGATATTCAGCAGTTTGCCTGGAACCAGTATGGTCTTCTTAACGGACGCTGCTCCGATTGCCGCCGACACTCGAGGGCATGCCATCGCCGCATCAAGAGCCGCATCCTCGGTCACGTCCACAGGCACCGATATCCTGTCGCGCACCTTGCCGTTTACCTGAACAGCTATCTCCACGCTCTCCACCGTAAGTGCCGCCGGATCGTACTTGGGCCAGGGCTGACTGTGTACGCTTTCGCCGTGGCCAACCGCGTGCCATAGCTCCTCCGCGATGTGAGGAGCGAACGGGGCCAGCATCAGGAGCAGGAAGTCTATGGCCTCCGCCATTGCTGCATCCGCGCCCTCCTGGCCAGTTACGGCGTCTTTCAGGCTGTACAGAGTGTTCACATATTCCATTATTGCGGCGATCGCAGTATTCAGGCTGTTTCGGGCGCCGATATCCTCAGTCACTTTCTTGAGCGCAGCATGCGCGGCTCTGCGCAT
>CAYZHL010000039.1:11857-12728 GCA_964478095.1 uncultured Clostridia bacterium
ACAATCGCCAGTCGCCGGCGCCTCGCCCGCCGCAGGGGCGACCGGTCCTTCGGCCGACTGGCCACATCCCGAGCCTTCGACGCACTGGTACACCAGCCTCCATACTCGCTGCAGGAACCGCCAGCACCCCTCAACCCCCTCGTCGCTCCACTCGAGATCCCTCTCGATGGGCGACGCAAACAGCGTAAACAGGCGTGCCGTATCGGACCCGTACTTGTTGATGATATCGTCGGGGTCGACAGTGTTCCCCTTGGATTTGGACATCTTGTGCCCGCCGAGGAGCACCATACCCTGGGTTATCAGGTTCTTGAAGGGTTCATCCACACTGACCAGCCCCAGATCGCGCATGACCATGGTGAAGAACCTAGCGTACATCAAGTGCATGACGGCGTGCTCCACGCCTCCGATGTACTGATCCACCGGCATCCAGTAATCTGCCTTCGCTTTGTCCCAAGCATGACCATGGGACTCGGGCGACGTATACCTTAGGAAATACCATGATGAACAGACGAACGTGTCCACGGTATCGGTCTCGCGACGACCCGGTCCCCCGCACACAGGGCACTTGGCATTCACAAACTCCGGGCAGTCCAGCAACGGTGACTGGCCGGTAGGCATGAATCTCACTCCAGTCGGCAGCATCACCGGCAGGTCCGCATCGGGCACGGGCACCTGTCCACAGTGTTCGCAGTATATGATCGGGATGGGCGCACCCCAGAACCGCTGCCGGGAAATGAGCCAGTCGCGCAGTTTGTAGTGGACCGCGGGCCTACCCTTGCCCGATGCTTCCAGGTACCGCGCCATGGCCGGCCTGGCCTCGCTCGACGGCATGCCGTCGAACTGACCCGAGTTGATCTGCACTCCGTCATCC
>CAYZHL010000039.1:12738-13971 GCA_964478095.1 uncultured Clostridia bacterium
TGGTGTCGCCGTTCAGTTTGCGGTCGGGTGGGCTTATGACCGGCTTCACCGGCAAGCCGTACTTCCTCGCGAACTCCAAGTCCCGATGGTCGTGGGCGGGCACGCCCATCACTGCGCCCGTACCATATTCCATGAGCACGTAGTTGCCGATCCAGATGGGTACCTGCTCACCTGAGGCGGGGTTGATTGCATACCGCCCGGTGAACATCCCCACCTTCTCGGTTTCCTCAGCCGTTCGCGCCATATCGTCCTGGGACATGATATCCGACACAAACCGCCTGAGCTCGTCCTCATCGGGTCTTCCTGCAATGAGGCGCTCCACGATCGGATGCTCTGCGGCTATCGCCAGGTACGTTACGCCGTACACGGTGTCGTGGCGCGTCGTGAACACGGTGAGTTTGTCGCCCGTGCCCGCTACCGCGAAGTCAAGATCCATGCCCTCGCTTCGACCGATCCAGTTGCGCTGCATGGTCTTGACATGCTCCGGCCAGTCCGGCATGGACTCCAGATTGTGCAGCAGGCGCTCAGCATAATCGGTTATGCGGAAGAACCACTGCTCCAGCTGGCGCCGGATCACAGGAGTGTCGCACCGCTCACAGGCCCCATTGACTACCTGCTCATTGGCGAGTACAGTGGCGCACGACGGGCACCAGTTGACCTTCTGCGACTTCCGGTACGCCAGACCTTTCTTGAACAGCTGTATGAAAAGCCATTGCGTCCACTTGTAGTACGCAGGGTCGTTCGTCGCCACTTCCCTCGCCCAGTCATAGCTGTAGCCCAGACGCTTGATCTGCTTTCTCATGTGAGCGATGTTCTCCCGCGTCCATACCGCCGGGTTGGCGCCGTGCTGAATCGCAGCGTTCTCGGCGGGAAGGCCAAAGGCATCCCAGCCTATGGGGTGCAGCACATTCCAGCCGTTCATCCGGCGATATCTTGCCATGACATCGCCTATGGAGTAGTTCCGCACATGGCCCATGTGAATGCGGCCTGACGGATACGGGAACATCTCTAGCTGGTAGAACTTAGGTCTGTCCGGGGTCTCGTCAACGCGATAGAGACCTTCCTTCTCCCACTGCTCCTGCCATTTGGGCTCCACGTCTTCGAAGTAGTACTTGTCACGCATCACTAGTCCTCCCTCAGATGAAAGCATGCGGCATGAGCATGCGGACTGAACAAGCTGCGGAAAGAAAAAGCCCCTGACAGATAAACTGCCAGGGGCAAGAATTGCTTGCG
>CAYZHL010000039.1:13981-15130 GCA_964478095.1 uncultured Clostridia bacterium
CTGCTATACGAACGTGACCTGGGCGAACCAAAGAAAAATGGTGGAGCTGAAGGGGATCGAACCCTCGACCTCTTGAATGCCATTCAAGCGCTCTCCCAGCTGAGCTACAGCCCCACACAACAGATCACGGACGCCTCTTGGCCCGTAACGGCGCCGACCGTCGTAGGTTACTCAAGTTCACCCACGCCGCTTGGAGGCGAGTTCGATGCCTTCCGGCCGCCGGGTCGCACCCACCCCCGGCTCTCTCAAAGCCATTCAGCACCTAATGCTCCTCGTCATCGCGTTTGCATCGTGAATTATCAAGCAGGTTTCATTATAGCCGCCCAGCGCCGGGAAGTCAAGCGATGACGCGAGCGTCTCCCCACAGCTTCTCCAGGCTATAGAACTCCCTTTCCGACGGGCCGAATATGTGGATCACGATATCGCCCCAGTCCAGCAAGACCCAGCCTGACGCGTCAGAGCCCTCGCGCCTTCGCATTTTCAGGCCCGCTTGTTCCAGAGCCTGCGTCACCGAGTCCCTAACAGCGCGAGCGTGCGTATCGGTTCGGACTGTGCAGATCATGAAGAAGTCAGCCATGATGGAGACTGAGGAGATATCCAGTAGGACAACATCCTCAGCTTTCTTTTCCAGCGCCGTAGAGACGGCAAGCATCGCATGCGGCAGCGACGGCAGATCGCGTGCAGATGTACCGGTGTCAACTTGCAGAAGTATCACCAACCTTAGGCATCATTCTTGACTTGCGCAAAAGATCGTTCCTGATCACCACTACGTCCGCGTCTATCAGAGCGCCCGAGTCCACCAGATGCTTTATTGTTGCCCCCAGAGCGCAGATGAGCGCCGCATCCAGGTCGTGCTGCGCAAGGTTCCTGATGGAATCCACTCCCGGAAAACACCTTCCGGGCTCTATGTAATCAGCCAGGCAGACCACTTTGTCCTCAAGAGTCATGTCAACAGCCCCCACCCGATGACGGCTAATGGCATCAAGCACGCGTGAATCGCGTACACCATACTCCGCGCGGGCGACCAAAGCCCCGACAGGCCCGTGAAGGAGCGCGGAGCTGAACATGACCGGATCGGGGCCTCTCAGGCCAGGCCCAAGCCTGTGCCAGAGAACGATCATTCGATCGAGGGGCAAGTCGCGGGCACAA
>CAYZHL010000040.1:0-3899 GCA_964478095.1 uncultured Clostridia bacterium
GACGTCCTAGGCCACTAGACCACGGGGCCACGTATTGGCTGGGGAGGAAGGATTCGAACCCTCGCAATCAGATCCAGAGTCTGACGTCCTACCACTAGACGACTCCCCAAGGCGCAACAGCGTCCAGCGATGATTATAGCAAAGCCCTGACTGTTTGTAAAGGCAGAAAGCAGGATTTCGGGTACGCGAGTGCGTACCTTCATCCTGCTTGCCGGCGCGAATGGCCTGCCGAAACCGCCCTGCCTATCCGTTGTGTATTTCCAGGCTCCAGTTGAGGCCGTAGTTGTTGTCCCAGTTGTTGGCCCTATCCTTGAAGCAGAAATTCAGGCGGGAGGTTTCATTCGGATCCAACTGCACTTCCGTTTTCCAAGAGCCCGCTTTCTCCTGCGTCATCGGGATGTCGGAGACGTTCCGCCAGTCTCTGGACCCAAAACCTGAATGCAGGTACAGGGTATCCGCCCCGGCCTGGGCCAGGAGGCCGTTGTACTTCACGGTGACACGCTCACCGGCGGTAACAGGCATTGGCGCAACCGACACCCCTCCCATGAGGGAGCTTTCCTTGGCAGTTCCGCCACGCGCTGTTTTGGACCGAGCGCCTGTTGTGCGCCCGGCCTTAGCCGGCGAGCCCAAACCTGGGGGCGTGATCTCCGAAGCCAACTCGAAGTCGACGTCCCTCTCTCTGGACTCGTCGCCCCTGTCGCCGCCATATTTCCGTTGCCACAACACCCGGCGAGACCTCCTTTCAGGCATATTCTCTCGCCGCGGCGTCGCAGTTATTAGGGCAAATACGACCTCACGATGATTAGGCATCACCTATTTCCTTTATTTTGCATTTACCGCCCGCACAAGCCTCGCCGCCCTGCGCTCCACTTCTGCCATGATCTCATGCTCATCCAAAGTGGTCAGCTTCCTATCGTCCATCAACACGCAGCCGTCCACGATAACTGCGCTGACATCCGCGCCGGAGGCAGCATATACCAGGTGCGACACCGGGTCCGCGATGCCGACCGGCGCAAGGTGCGGGGCCCCAAAGTCAAGAAGGACAATATCTGCCCTCTTCCCAACCTCTATCGATCCAATGGAGCCGGCAAGCCCAAGGCAAGCGGCGCCTCCTCTCGTGGCCATCTCCAGGCACACGTGCGCAGGCACTGCCGTGGGATCGCGCCGAGCCGTCTTGTGCAATAGGCCCGCCAAGCGCATTTCCTCTATCATGTCAAGGTTGTTGTTACTTGCCGCGCCGTCAGTGCCCAGCCCAACCGTGATGCCCGCCGCCAGCATCTTCTCAACAGGCGCGACGCCTGAGGCCAGTTTCATGTTTGACCCGGGGTTGTGCGCCACGCGCACCCCGTGCTGTGCCAGGATGCTGATATCCTCATCCGACACCGCAACACAATGGGCAGCCAGTGTCGGCGCGTCGAAAAGACCGCTTGATTCTACATATCCCACAGGGCTCATGCCGTGAGCGGACCGGATCTCGTCCACTTCACGGAAGGTTTCGGAAACATGCGTATGTACGCCCACGCCCAGCTGCCTCGCGCGCTCGCCCACCGCAGATAGGAAAGGCACTGAACAAGTGTACGGCGCGTGCGGGCCAAGCATCGTTGTGATTCTGCCGCCTGCGGCGCCATGCCATTTTTCGCACAAGGCGGTACCGCGGGCGAGCACAGCCCCGAACCCTCCGGAACCGCCGTCCACGCCGTCGGCGACCTGCGCCAGCGACCCCATTCCCACCGACAGGCTGGCCCTGATCCCGGATTTCTCTACAGCCTGCGCCGCTTCGTCCATGAAAAAGTACATGTCCGCAAATGCCGTGGTGCCTGACTTGATCATCTCCGCGCACGCAAGCGACGTCCCCCAGTACACGTCGTCGGGAGTCAGCTTGGCCTCGATCGGGAATATTTTGGTAGTAAGCCACTCCTGCAGCATCAGGTCGTCGGCATATCCCCGGAAAAGCGCCATCGCGGCATGCGTGTGCGCGTTCACCAGGCCCGGAATGGCGATCCTGCCCCGGCCCTGAAGGCGCGGCATGCGTTCAAGCCGCTCCGCGAGCCCCGCCGGCAGCTCCCCCGCCCACGCCTGCAGCACTTCGGACGCAGGACCGACGTACACGATGGCGCCCGACTCGACAACGATGGTTGCACTGCGCATCGTGCGTCGCTCGGCATCCATCGTGATCACAGTAACGTCATCTATGATCAGGTCGTTCAAGACCGCCATCGGGGTCCCCCTTCCCTGTAGTCCGCAAGCCACGGCATGTCCACGCCAGCCGTCGCGCAGGAGCACCCGCGCCGAGCCGGCAGGTTGTCGATGGCAGCCATGATCACAGCGCGCAGTTTCTCGCCGTTGGCCTGCATTATGCCTACCACTTCTTGGTGCGTCAACGCCGTTCTGGAAATGCCGGCAGCCCAGTTCGTAACCATGGCTATCGAGGCGTAACACAGCTGCGCCTCACGGGCGAGAACCGCTTCGGGAACGCCTGTCATGCCTGCAATGTCCCCTCCGAGTTTGGCAAACATGCGTATCTCAGCCGGCGTCTCAAAGCGCGGTCCATCCAAGCATACATAACAGCCTCCGTTGATCGCGTCAATTCCCAACGCCCGCGCGCCCTCTTCCATCTTGGCGCGGATCTCAGGGCAGTACGGCTCGGTGTAGTCGAGGTGTACCACTCCATGTTCTCCGCCGTCGAAGAACGTGCGCACCTGTGACTTGGCAAAATCGATGAACTGATCTACGAAGACGAACATACCCGGCTTCATCTCGGGGTTGAGCGAACCCACCGCGGATGTAGCTATCACGCGCTCCACTCCGAGGATCTTGAGGGCCGCAATGTTGGCCTTGTAGTTAATCATGTGCGGGGGCACCGTGTGCCCGAAACCGTGCCGGGCCACGAATGCAATCTCCTGCCCACGGTACGTCCCAATCTCCATGCTCGCCGGCCCGTATGGTGTCTGGACAACTGCCTCCCTAACACCACTCAGAATAGCCGGGTCGTATACACCCGTCCCACCGATAATCGCAAGCTTCATACACTCCCACCTCCGCTATTCCCCGTAGACTGCGTGCACTGATTGTGCGCTGATCTCGACCGTCAGCTCTCCACATGACATGTGAGTTCGATGCCGGGGTTGGGATCATCCTCGCTCAACGCGAACCTGGTGTCGACCTCGTTCATGGCATTGAGGAAACTCCCTGATATGACTACCTTGGCAGCCCCTGCGAACTGCCCCGCGCGCACGACAATGCCGTCCGGAACGGCCAGAGAGAAGTTGCCCGTAGTTGGGTCCTGGGTATGCATGCCCAACACGCTGTCGACAAGTATCGCATCGTCAGCGCCGGCAAGAAGCTGCGCCCAGCTCTCCGAGCTCTCAGCCCTGAGCGTCAACCCGGCATGGCCCGGCGGCATTCCGCCCGCTGGGACCGGCGTGGGCGCCATTTTGCAGCGCCTTGCGTACTTCATGTTCAGAATGGGCGCCGCCAAGTGCCCGTCTTCGATAAGCGCTGCCCGGCCCGACGGGATGCCCTCAGACGTGCACAGATAAGAACCCGGGCCCATGGGCACTGCTGTGTCGACTATCAGACTGACGTCGTC
This sequence comes from uncultured Clostridia bacterium, assembly GCA_964478095.1. Classification (GTDB taxonomy): domain Bacteria; phylum Bacillota; class DTU025; order DTU025; family DTU025; genus UBA5389. The sequence goes on from CAYZHL010000040.1 coordinate 3,590, forward strand.
GCGGAAAACGCGCGCGCGCTCGCGGAACTGCTCCGGCGAGTACCTGGATCGCCCCTCGGCGACATTCTCGCCGGCCATGTTGTGCAGGATGTAGTGGCCGATGAAAGACTCAACTACTCTGGGCGTCAGTATGACGCGCATGTCGCGCGCATCTACTCTCGCGCGCGCTTTCGCCGCCAGGGCCAGCCGGCCGGTTGCACACACTGCGCGTGGAAGGGCGGCCAGCGTCTCGCGATCCCTGCCCAGCCTGATTCCGCTCATAGCCTTGTCGATGCCCCAGGAGCACCATACGTTTGTCTCCGGGTATTTC
>CAYZHL010000040.1:3911-4810 GCA_964478095.1 uncultured Clostridia bacterium
TATGACCGTCTCAACTGCAGAGCAGCTCACTCCCGCATCGATCACGTCGGCGCCGCTTTCGCGAGCCGCCTCGGCTATCTGCGCCACGGCCTCGAACACCGGGCCTGAATCGCCCGTGACGATATCGGCGACCCTGGGGTCGAACAGCTCCACCTGGGTGGGAGGCATCAGCCCAGCGATTTGCGCAGCATCGTCGTCGCGGTAAGCCAATGATCGCCACAGCTCGATGTCTCGCGGCAGTCTGCTTAGGGTCTTGCTATCGATCCTGCCACGGCTCACAGTGCCGTCTTCCCATATGATGAAGACGCCTCCTGTGATCTCGCCTGTCGCGCGGGGCGGACGGTAATGGCCGCATAGCTTGTTGTCGAGGACTCCGCTGAGCCTCCTCGCAAGAGCTTCGGCGATGTCAACTGCAGCGGACATGTCATACTCCCCCGATCGTTATCTCTTCGTTCTCGTCGATGACCAGGAACATGTTCCCGCCTCCACTCGACGGCACGCGCTGCCCCGATTTGCCGCATGTGCCCATGGCGTCAAGTATGGGTTGACCTATGCCGGCGATAATCGAGCCAAGGGCCGACAGGACCTTGCCGCTGAATATGGCGGGCTGGCACAGACGAATATCGGTGGGCGTAAGCTCGTATATGGCGGAGCAGTTGAATACGAAGTCGCCCTTGGCCGGGTTGACCTGGCCGCCCTTGTAGCCCGACAGGTATAGCACAGGCGCGCGCTCCAACAGCAACCCAGCGCGCGCCAGGCAGTCGCGCACGTCTTGAGGGGCGACGTCTTCGAAAGCCAGGTCGATCGGGAGAGGATCGTCGACCGTAATTCGAATGTTGGACATCCTGGGAACCGGAACATGGCGGAAGCTCTCCGCCCTGGCCGCGCCGGTCACGGGC
>CAYZHL010000040.1:4820-13814 GCA_964478095.1 uncultured Clostridia bacterium
CAAGTCATGATTGTAAAGCTCGAGACGGATTAACTTGACGATCTCAACCGTTTCGCGCGGGACTCCGTTGGCCGAAATGGGTTGGTACGCGTAGTCTCCCTCCAGCGGGCCATCGACTATGGTGACGATGTGGGCCGCAATGCGCTCGCCTGCGCGGAACTTGCCTTCCCGCCCGAGAATGGATGTCTCCATGCAATCGGATTCCGCCGCGTGCCCGAAAGCCTCATGGGCGAGGCCCTTCGCCAGAGCATAGTCCATCACTATTCGGTAGGAACCGGCTCGCGCCTTCGGGGCGCCAAGGAGAGCCAAGGCCGTACGGGCGGCTTTGACAGTCCTTTTTTCCAGGCGGAGGCGGCCTTCGGGCGACGCAACTATCGACGCGTCCTCTCCCGCAAGCGAAGCATTGACAGTCGCGGCGTGACCATCGCTTCTTGCCGTGATCATGTTCATCACGGCCGCTCGCGGCATCGAGAACATCACGTCCGTGCCGTCGGTTCGCACTACTCTCCACTCTTCATCGACTATCCGGTAGAAGGTGCGAACCGCCAGGCGCGAGTCGATCTCCATCGTCATCTTGCAGATGCCGGCGACAAGGTCTTCCTCCGCAGCGTGACCAATGGCGCCCATCCCCATGGCTACTTCCCGCTCCACCTGCGCGACGAGCGGACGGATCCGGTCAATGCCGATAGCAGGCTCCGGCCCGTACGCCCCGGATCGTCGCGCCAGCCGGGCGGCCGACTCCACTAGGTCCACCAGCGAGCCTGGGGTGACTGTGTCGCTGGACGCAAAGCCCACGAGGCCGCCCTCGGCGAAAACCTGGACGCCGACGCCTGATACCTCTTCCACGCTCTTTAGGTCCGTGCGACCGTTCACAACGCCTATCGCCCGTTCAATCTTGTCCTGCACCCTGACCACGGCGTACACGCCGAGCGCCCGGGCGCGCTCGCAACCTGCCCGGCATGCCTCAGTACAGGCGCCAACTCTGAGACTCAATCCTCACATCCCCCCGTCGTTTCCGCCTCGCCAAGAGCCGTTTCCCAGGCCTCGTACAGCTTCTCCAGCTCCTCCATGATCGCACGATGCTCGGTCACCACTTCGCGCGCCCGCTCGCCGTCGGAGTAGAGATCCTCTGACGCCAGAAGCGCCTCCACTGCGGCCAGGCGGGCCTCGGCCTGTCCGATCTCCGCCTCTATCAGGCCTACCTCCCGCATGGCCTCGCGCGAAGCCTCCCGAGGCCGATTACCGGGCCCGGTCCGCGCCCTGTTCTGCGCCCTGGAGCCGCTGGCTCTGGCCGCGCCGACTCTGGATGGGCCGGCGCTTGTCGCCGCCGTTCCCGACGCAGCCTCCACCGAAGCATTCTCCGCCGCTTCAGCGGCTTTCTTCTCACGGTAGTAGCTGTAGTTACCGTCGTACAGGCGCCATCGGCCCTCTGCGATCTCCAGGATCGCCGTAGCCACTTGGTCGAGGAAGTACCGATCGTGGCTGGCGCACATGACAGTCCCATCGAACCCCGATACGGCCTGCTCCAAAGCATGTCGCGACTCTATGTCGAGGTGATTCGTGGGTTCGTCCAAGAGCAACACGTTGGGCGCCGACAGGATCAGCTTGGCCAGCGCCAGGCGGTTGCGCTCTCCTCCCGACAGCACGCTCACGCGCTTGAACACGTCGTCGCCTCGGAACAGGAAACGCGCGAGCCAGCTGCGCGCCTCGCCCAAGGTCCAATCGCGCATCGTGTATACCTCGTCAAGCGCAGTTGACTCCTCATTCAGTCCCCTGAGGTCTTGCCAGAAGACCCCCACCGACACGTTCTCTCCCAGGGCTACAGAGCCTTCATCGGGCGCAAGGTCGCCGGCGATGATTCTGAGCAGAGTGGTTTTGCCCGAGCCGTTGGGGCCCACTATCCCCAGGCGCTCGCCCCGCTGAACTGCCAGTTCCACCCGGTCGAACAGGCGGCGCTCGCCAAAAGCTTTGGACACCCTGTCGATTACGACCGCCAGCCGGCCGGTGCGCGCCGACTTGCCGAAACCGAGCTTCACAGACGGACTCTCCCGAGGCTTCTCTACGCGCTGTATGCGCGCAAGCATTTTCTCTCGGCTTTGAGCCATAGTCGTGCGGTTACCCGCCTTGTAGCGGCGGACGTACTCCTCGAGCCTGTGTATCAGCTCCTGCTGGCGCTCGTACTCCTCCGCTTGGCGCTCGCGAGCGAGCTCCTTCTGCGCAACGAAGAACGTGTAATTGCCCGGGTATTCGGTTATCGTTCGACCATCAAGATCCCATGTCTTGTTAGTCGTGGCATCCAGGAAATAGCGGTCATGTGACACAACAACCAACGCTCCGGCAAACGACCGAAGATAGCCTTCGAGCCACTCGCATGCATCTACGTCCAGATGGTTAGTGGGCTCGTCGAGCAGGAGAACGTCCGGAGCGGAACAAAGCATGCGCGCCAGCGCGACGCGAACCTTCTGGCCCCCGCTGAGCGTGTCGATAACGCGACCCAGATCGTCCTGGCAAAAGCCCAGCCCAAACAGGGTTGTTTTGATGCGCACATCGTAGTCGTAGCCCCCGCACATCTCGAACTCAGTGGAGAGCCTGGAGTACCGCTGCATCACCCGATCCAGGAGTCGCTCGGATCCGGCGACCTCGGGGTCAGCCATCTGACGCTCCAACTCGCGCATCTGGTCGGCAATGCGGAACGCGCGCGCAAACGCCCCTCTCATCTCTTCATACAACGTGTTTCCAGAGTCGTATCCCAGTCCTTGTGCGAGATACCCCACGGCGCGTCCAGGCGCCGTCGTCACAGAACCAGAATCGTAGTCCAACGTTCCGGCCATAATCCGAAGCAGAGTAGTCTTGCCTGTGCCGTTACGCCCCACCAGGCCTATGTGGTCCCGCTCCTCTACTGAGACGTTGACCTCGCTAAGCACCATGTCAGACCCGTAGTACTTAGTGACTGAACCTACTTCCAGCACCGGCACCGGCGACTACACCGTCCTCTTCTCTTCAATGTGGCAGGCGAAGGCCGAATGGTTGTGGATCGACTCATGGCTCTCGCACTCTACTTCAAACCAACGCACACGCGGTTCGGCCCTGAGCGATATGACCACATCTCGCAATATGTCCTCGACAAACTTGGGGTTGGCGTAGGCCGCTTCGGTGACGAACTTCTCGTCCTCCCGCTTGAGCAGCGGATATATCTCGCAGCTACCCTGGGCCTCCAGAAGCTCTATGAGGTCTTCAAGCCACAGGAACCCTGCGGCGCTGAACCGAACGCGCGCCCGGATCATCGTACGTTGGTTGTGGGCCCCAAAAGACGATATCTCCTTGCTGCACGGGCAGCACGAGGTGACCGGCACTTCCACGCCCATAACGAACGTGTGGCGGGCGCCATCGACCGCCCCGCTGAACTCGCAGTTGTAATCGAGAACGCTCTCCCTGCCGCTCACCGGCGCACACTTGGGCACGAAATACTTGAACCGTATCGAGATGTGCGCCTTAGTGGCCGATAGTGCCTCGCACGTCTCTTTCAGTATAGACGTTATCGACACATTCGATATCGGCTTCTGGCCCCACGAAAGCAGCACTTCTATGAACCTGCTCATGTGAGTGCCCTTGAACTGCATGGGAAGCTCGACCGAGAGCGAGGCGTTCCCCAGCACGGATTGCCAACCACCCGCCTTAGTGGCAATCTGCAACGGAAGATGTACGTTTTTCACGCCGACCTTCTGTATGTCGATACCTCTGGAGTCCGGACGACTCTGCACGTCCTGCATCAAAGCGGCCTCCCCTGCACCCAGGTCACGGACTGACCCATGTGTCTTCTACGCAGGCAAGGAATATCCCTGCATCCGCGTGGTCGGGTCACGATTCCCCGGGGCCTCAGGCCTCTGAGCGCCTTCCGGCGAAGGACAACCGCGCGCCCCCGTCGAAATGCACAAACAGCAGGGCAGAGCAAGGGAGGTCTAGAGCCATGAAAGCCATGCTCCTCGGGGCGGGAGAGGGAACCCGCCTTCGGCCGATCACCGCTACGCGGCCCAAGCCCATGATCTCCATAGCCAACCGGCCCATCATGGAGCACATACTTCTTCTGCTCAAGGCGCACGGGGTACGCGACGTGTACTCGAACCTGTACTACCTGGCCGACCAGATTGAGTCTTAGGTCGGCGGCGGCTCAGCTCAGGGGCTTTCCGTCAAGTTCAAGGTGGAGGAGAAACTGCCCGGCACAGCCGGCGGAGTGAAGAACCTAGAACAGCATTTCGACGAGACATTCATAGTGATCTCAGGAGACCTCTTGACCGATTTCGACCTCACTCAGGCGCTGGAATTCCACCGAAAGCGGGGATCCATCGCCACTATTCTGCTCACCAAGATAGATAATCCCCTGGAGTACGGTGTGGTCATCACCGACAAGAGCGGTCGCATTCAGCGTTTCCTAGAGAAACCGGGCTGGTCGGAGGTGTTCTCCGACACAATCAACACCGGAATCTACATCCTTGAGCCCGAAGTCCTCGAGTTCATACCGCCTGGGCAGGACTTCGATTTCTCGCGCGACCTTTTTCCCCTGCTGCTACGGGAGAGGCAGCCATTGTTCGGTTACGTGGCCGACGGATACTGGTGTGATGTGGGCAATATCGAGATGTACATCCGGGCTCAGGTGGACGCGCTTTCAGGAAAGGTCCGATTGAGCATACCCGGCGAACAGGTGATGCCAGGCGTATGGGTGGCCAAGTCGGCGAAGATCAGTTCGCGTGCCGACCTAAAGGGCCCCATGGTGCTGGGGGAGAACTGCGAGATCGCCCCAGGCGCCCGCCTGCGCGAGTACTGCGTGGTGGGCGACAACGTCATTGTCGCGGCGAACTCCTTCGTCGTAAGGTCCACTGTCTTCAGCAACTCCTACATAGGCGAAGGCTCAGTAGTGTCGGGCTCCATCATCTGCAAGAACGTGGTGCTCAAAGAGAGCGTGCGAGTGAGCGAAGGAGCCGTTGTATCCGATGATTCCATTCTGAACACAGCAGTTACGGTCAAGCCCGGAGTGCGAGTCTGGCCGGGCAAGATCATCGACGAAAGCGTTGTGCTCTCCTCAAGCGTAGTGTGGGGGCAGCGCCTGCAGCGAGAGCTATTCCATGCCGGCGCCATATCCGGCCTGGTCAACTTCGAGTTTACGCCGGAGTTCGCAGTGCGTCTGGGCAGCGCAATCGGCAGCGCGATGAAGAAGGGAGCCAGCGTGATTGTGAGCCGCGACCCCAGCCGTACGGCGCGAATGATGAAAAGAGCGCTCGTTGCCGGGCTGTCCAGCGCCGGGGTATCCGTGTGCGACCTGCAGGGGCAGCCCGTGCCGCTGCTTTCGTACATGGCATGTCGCAACGGCTATGCCTATGCCGTGCATACTCAGACCTCCGAAGGCAACTTCGAAATGGTAGACATAAAGGTGTTCGACTGCGATGGACTTGCACTGTCGCGAGGCGATGAGCGCAAGATCGAGACCTTGCTCGCCCGCGAAGACCCTCGGCGCACCAGCGCTCGCGAGGTGGGCAGCATCAGCTACCACCCGCGTGCGGTGGACATTTACACCGATGATTGCCTCTCGCACATCAACGTGGAGGCCACCAAATCCAACCGCATCAGGCTGGTGGTTGACTGCGGACATGGCTTCACCGGCAGCGTGCTGCCCCCGCTGCTTGCCAAGATGGGCGCAGAGGTGACCTCGCTCAATGCCATCGAACAGGAGACGAAGATGCCCAAAACAAGCCGCGAGTCGGAGCGTGCCCGCGAAGACCTGGCCTTGATAGTCAAGACCATAGGGGCCAACATGGGAATCCTCATCGATCCGCAGGGAGCCCGGATGTGGGTGGCCGACGACTCGGGACGAGTACTCACCGATATGGAGCTCGCGTACATGATGGCGCTTTTCAGCGTACGTTCGAAGTCGTCCCGCGGCGTAACTGCGCCCAGCTACACCCCAACTGTGCTTATCGAGGCCTTAACGAGCAATGGGGCCACCGTGTATCGGGCCAAATCGCACGCGCGCGAGCTTTCGGACCTCGCTCGCACGAGCAAGTCGGGGATGGCCTCCGACCTTGCCGGCGGGTTCGTCTTCCCCGAGCTGCATAACGGCATGGACGCGATATTCGCCGCCGCCAAACTGGTGGAATGGGTGTCGGCCGACTCAGCGCCGCTGTCGCAGCTCGTGCAGCTGGCGCCGGAGCACCACCTGCTTCGCGACACTATGCCGTGCCCCTGGGAGCTCAAGGGCCAAGCCATGCGCGAGCTCCTGGGCAAGTTGGACCAGCCCGGAGTGGACACATTCGACGGCTACAGGAAGACGGTGGGCGATGGATGGTACATGGTGCTGCCCGATGCAAGGCACCCATCGTTCACTATCTACGCTGAAGGGCTGACCAGGCCGGACGCAGAGAAGATACTGGAGGAAGCCCGGCGCGAACTCGCCGCGCTGATCGACTGAGCGCCGCGCCTCCGTCATACACTTACCTTGAGTGAGTATGAAGGAGGCGGACCGCGTGGCCGACTTGAGCGGGCTCTCCATTTGCGTCTTGGGCGGCGACCGCCGCGAAGCGGAACTGATATCCGGGCTGATCGATTCGGGGGCACGTGTGTCTTGTTTCGGAACGCCTACAGATGGTCTGCGCAGTGAGGCGGCGGTCGCTCCGAGCGCGCGCGATGCGTGCTCCGGCGCGAACGCCGTCATCCTACCGCTCTCGGGCACCGATTCGAGCGGGAACGTCAAGATCACTTCCAAACCTGTGAGCATCACTCGAGAACTCCTGGCCGCGGCCGATCCGGCGGCCATAGTGCTGAGCGGCGTTGTCAGGCCCTGCCTCGCGGCGGACTGCGCCGCTTTGGGCGTTAGGCTCGTGGATACAGGCGAAGACGACGAGTTGGCCATCCTCAACTCGATCCCGTCGGCGGACGGCGCCATACTCATGGCGATGCAGGCCACGCCGTTCACCATACACAACAGCAACTGCCTGGTGCTGGGGCCGGGGCGAACGGGCTTGACACTTGCAAGGATGCTTCAAGCGCTTGGCGCGCACGTGTGGGGCGCCGCTCGCAAGGCCCCGGGTAGAGCGAGGCTATTCGAAATGGGGATCGCGCCAGTGGACTTCGCCGACCTGGCCCACTGCCTCCCGCAGATGGACATCGTGTTCAACACAGTGCCGTCGCTGGTGCTCGATCGCAGCCTCGTGTACCTGCTGAAGCGCACGGCAGTCATAATCGATCTGGCCTCTGCGCCCGGCGGCGTCGACTTCATTGCGGCGGCTGAGCGCGGGATCCACGCCGAGCTGGCGCCGGGGCTGCCTGGAAAGGTCGCTCCGCTGACTGCGGGGCGCATTCTGGCCCGGGTCATACCAAGGATTATCGAAGACGAGTTCGGAAAGGGCGAACGCAAAGTCCGATCGCTCGATGAGGAGCATAGGCCGGGCAGATGAACACCGTAGTTGTAGTTGTCGGCGGCGGGTGGGCGGGGTGCGCCGCGGCCGTGGCCGCGGCGCAGGCCGGGGCGGACGTCGTGCTTCTGGAGAGAAACAATCTCCTGCTTGGAACGGGCCTCGTCGGAGGGATAATGGATAACAACGGCCGGTTCACGGCCGCCCGGGAGCTTGCGGCGATGGGCGCCGGCTACCTGTTCGAAGTGATCGATCAGGTAACCATCCACCGGCGAGTGGACTTCCCCGGCCATCTTCACGCGAGCCTGTACGACGTCAACAGGGTGGAAGCTGCAGTGCGCAGGGCTCTCGTGGAACTCGGAGTCCACTTGATGTTGGAATCGCGCGCAGTTGACGTGCAAAAGGACGGCGATCGCATCAGCCGACTTGTGCTTTCAGATGGGCAGAGAGTTCCCGCCCACTGCTTCATCGACGCCACGGGCACCGCAGGGCCGCAGGGCAACTGCGCCCGCGTAAGCGGCGGATGTGCCATGTGCGTGTTGCGATGCCCTGCCTTCGGCCCACGTACCAGTATCGCGGGAAAGGCCGGAGCCAGGGAAGTTTCGGGCAGCCTGTTCGAAGCCATGAGCGGTTCTTGCGAACTGCAGAAGAAATCGCTGGCCCCATGGCTCGCACGCAACCTGGAAGAGTGCGGTGCACTGGTGATTCCGATACCCCGATACGTACCGCGCGACGATAGATCTGCGCCCAAGGCGTGCCAGCAGTACTCATTGCCCGAATTCTACGACAACATAGTCCTGCTCGATACGGGTCACGCCAAACTGATGGCGCCGTTCTTCCCCATAGATCGACTGCGTGCCATCCCCGGCTTCGAATCGGCACTCTACCAAGACCCCTATGCAGGAGGTAAGGGCAATTCCATCAGGTTCACGGTGATTACCCCGCATGATCTATCGATGAAGGTGACAGGAGTGGAAAACCTGTTCTGCGCAGGCGAAAAGGCAGGCCTCATGGTAGGGCATACCGAGGCTATATGCACCGGCACGCTGGCTGGGCACAACTCAGTACGAGAAGCCGTCGGCAAGGAGCCTCTGATTCTACCCTCATCGCTGGCCTGCGGCGACCTACTCGCCTGTATCGAGCGGTCGCTGGGCTCGCCCTCGGGGTTGCTCAGCAAGTACACCTTTGCCGGCGGCGTATACTACAACCGGATGTACGACACAGGATTGTACACGACCGATCTCCGCCGCATCTCTCAGCGGGTCAGGGATGCCGGCCTCGCAGGCATCTTCTCGCGCCGATTGCTCTAGGCACATGTGGGGGAAGCTACCATCCGCCCTTCGCGCCTCCGCCGCCGGAGTGCCCGCCGCCGAAGCCCCCAAAGCCTCCGGGCGAACTGCCGCCAGATCGGCCTCCGGAGTGACCTCCCCAGCCTCCTGTAGACTTGGGCAAGGTCATTGGGGTACGCCACGTGCTGCCTCCGCCTCCGCTGCCGCTGCCCGGCCCTTTTCCGCGCGGGCCGCGACGGCGACTGGAAATCGCTATGATGACCATGACAATGATCAGAAAGACGATCGCAGCTGCGATTTCG
>CAYZHL010000040.1:13824-15010 GCA_964478095.1 uncultured Clostridia bacterium
GACTGGCTCTGAGGACTTATCGGCGCCCGGCCCCTCCCCGGCACGGCCCTGGAGGCGGTCGGAGATCATGGTTATGGAAGCCTTGATGCCTGCCGCAGGATTGCCCTCCCTGAACTTGGGAGTAAGGGCCTGGTCGATCACTTTCCCGAGAAAAGAATCGGGCAGCTCGCCTTCGAGGCCGTAACCGGTCTCGAACTTCATTTCTCTCTCCTTGGAAGCGATCAGAAGCAGCAGGCCGTTGTCCTTGCCTGCCTCGCCGATACCCCACGCCTCGAACAGCCGCACAGAGTAGTTGTCGATGGTATCGCCGCCAAGGTCAGGCACTGTGACCACTGCAAACTGAACGCCCGTATCTTGCCAGAGCAAGACCAGCTGGCTCTCGATGTCGTCAACGGCCGAACGCCCCAGCATGCCCGCGAGATCGGTCATCAAGCGCGCGGGTTCGGGCCTTGCGGGAAGCGCCGTCTTCGCGCTTGCCGGATGGGCCAGAGCGCCCATGGCCAGCAAGAACGCCACGGCAATCGCGAAGAGCCAAACCGGGAGACGTCTGCGATTTACGTGATTCACGTGTGTGCCCTCCGCTTTACTAGAACTTCACCTCAGGCGCTTTTTCCGCGCCCTCGGCTGCCTCGAACATCTGCTTGGGCGAAACGCCCTTCATGCCTGCTATTATCGAGTTTGGAAAGACCCTGATATACACGTTGTACGACTGGACGGACTCATTGTATCGCATTCTGGCGACGGCTATCCGATTCTCGGTACCAGACAGCTCATACATGAGCTCCGAAAAGTGCACATCCGCCTTGAGTTCAGGGTAGTTCTCAATTACCACCAGCAAGCGCGATAGTGCGCCTTCCAGCTGGTTCACGGCCTGGGCCGTCTCATCAACCGTTCTGGCCCCGCCCAGTTTCGCCCGGGCCTCGGCTATAGCGGTGAAAACCTCTTCCTCATGGGCGGCATAGCCCTTGACCGTTTCCACAAGATTCGGAATCAAATCATAACGACGCTGAAGCTGATTCTGGACCTCAGACCACTGGACGTTGACATCTTCCTCTGCCCGGACTATGGAGTTGGATATCCTCACAAAGCCGGAGGCAAACAGGACAACCAGCGCCAGCAGTACGATGACCACCACAAGCCCAGTCCTCTTCATGACATGCGCCCCCTCTCATTCCCTTTGGACAGT
>CAYZHL010000041.1:0-2556 GCA_964478095.1 uncultured Clostridia bacterium
GCCGCTCGAAGTGCCGTCGATTCCTGTGGATCCTCTCGACACGACCGGGGCAGGCGATGTGTTCGCAGCCGGCCTGATCTACGGGTACTTGCGCGGCTGGAAAATGGGGGACTGCCTGAGGCTGGGTAATGTATGCGGGGCCCTTTCGGCGACCGGTGTTGGCGGTGGGTGTAGCGCACCCGGCTGGGACCAGATTCGGAAAGCCGCTCCTGATCTTGACAGTAGCATAGGCGGATTGGGGGATCAGAGATGAAACTCGCGATTCTGGGAGGCGCGGGCGTAAGGACGCCGCTTTTCGTCCAGGGCATCATCCGGATAAGCGAAGAGCTTGGCATTGATAGAGTGTGTCTGATGGACACTGATACACACAGGCTTAACCTGATTGGCTTCGTTGCGAGGCAATTGGTATCGCGGGCGGGAAATCCGGTTGCTCTAGAATGCACAGATGATGCTAGGGAAGCAATATCGGGATCGGACTTCGTGGTGAGCGCCATTCGCGTGGGCGGCCTAGAAGGGCGGGTCACGGATGAGACTGTAGCTCTTCGTTACGGGGTGATAGGGCAGGAAACCACAGGGCCCGGCGGCATCTGCATGGGCATGCGCACAATCCCGGTCATGCTTCAGTACGCAAGAATCATGAAGGAACTATGCCCCAACGCATGGCTGATCAACTTCACGAACCCGTCGGGCATGATCACACAGGCCATTAAGTCGTCCGGCATCACCCATAGGGTAGTGGGGGTGTGTGATGGTCCATCGGCTATGTTCCACAGAGTAGCGACTGCCATCGGAGTGGATGAGGGTCGGGCCTATTTCGATTACTTCGGCCTGAATCATCTGGGTTGGCTCAGGGGCATATACACAGATGGGGAAGAAGCGCTTCAGGGCGCGATCCTCACCCTGACCAGCTCGGCCTCTGCCGACGCTGCGTGTGCCTCGGAACAAACAGATATGGACGGTGGGTATGAGCGCATCGCGCTGGGCGTGATACGTGCCATTCGGATGAACCTACATGAGGTGATGGTGCTGAACACATGCAACCTTGGTGCGATAGACGGAATCGCGCACGATGCGGTGGTGGAGACCCCATGCCTTGTGGATACTAATGGCCTCCATCCTCTGGCCGTGGGTTCAGTGCCCTGCGGTTGCCTAGGGCTGATGCAACAAGTCAAGGAGTGCGAGATGCTGGCCTGCGAGGCGGCAGTCACTGGCTCATATTCTGCCGCATGGAAGGCGCTTGCACTCCATCCGCTCGTTCCGTCCGCGGCCGTAGCCCGGAGTATTCTGGATGATTGCCTCGACGAGCATGGGGCCCTTCTGGCCCATATCCGGCGATAGCCGAGTCTCGGCCGCGCGTCAGTACACGTGCACCTTGTCGTGCCCGACCCATACGATGATTTCCGCTCCAGTCGGCCACTCCCGCTCTGAGTCGACAAGGAGCAGGTGGCCTTCTGGCGTCTGTACTTCGTATCTGCGACGCGAACCCAGGTACATCTGGTCGATCATCTGGCCCCTAAGTGCATAGTGAGGTTCATCATCCGGCGGATGTTCTAGGGCCAGTTCCACCTCATCGGCTCGGATCACGACGCTTGCCTGGCCGCCAGGTTCTGCGGTTTCCGGCGCCGGCAATCTGGCGCCGCCGAGCACTACATAGGCGCCGGCAGCGTCCTTGTGTACCTCGGTTCGCACGACGTTGCTTGCCCCCAGAAACTCAGCGACGAATGCGTCTGCAGGCCTAGAGTAAATGGTGCTGGGCGCGCCGGCCTGCAGCACTGCCCCGTCTTTCAGGAGCGCCACCGAATCCGCGATGGAGAGGGCCTCCTCCTGGTCATGGGTTATGTATATGGTGGTTATGTTGAGCCGTTTCTGCAGTTTCTTTATCTCGAATCTCAGTCTATAGCGGATCTTCGCATCCAGGTTGGATAGGGGTTCGTCGAGGAGAAGAATCTCAGGATCGACGACAAGCGCCCGCGCTAGGGCGACCCTCTGCTGTTGACCGCCGGATAGCTGGCGCGGGTAGCGCTTTTCGAGGCCTGGAAGGTCGACGAGGCTGAGCGCCCACTCCACCTTGCTGCGCATGGCTTCTGGCTGCATCTTCTTGAGCCGGAGTCCGAAGGAGATGTTGTCCATGACTGTCATGTGGGGCCATAGCGCGTAGCTCTGGAAGACCATGGCCGTATTGCGTCTATCAGGCCTCTCAAAGGTAATATCCCTGTCGCCAAGAAGTATTCTGCCGCAGTCAGGCTTGACGAACCCGGCTATGGCTCGCACCAGAGTAGACTTGCCGGACCCGCTCGGGCCGAGCACTGCCATGAGTTCGCCTTCCTGTACTGTAAGGTTCACGTTGTCCAGTGCCTTGAGTGTTCCGTACTTTTTCGTCAGGTTCTCAGTGCGAAGTGTCGCCATATCCTATACCCCCAGGCCATGGATGTATTCGGCTTTCAGGAACTTCTCCAGTACGGCCATGAATACTAGCGAGGGAATCGTCAGCATCACGGCGATGACCGAGGCCGCCTGCATGTTGTAGCCCATACTCGCTGTGTACATTAGCACAGG
>CAYZHL010000041.1:2566-3571 GCA_964478095.1 uncultured Clostridia bacterium
GGCAATGTCCGGACATACGGCGACCCTATGAAGAAGGTGCCGGTGAACTCGTCGAGCGAATTGAGGAAGACAAATATCGCGCTTGCGATGAGCCCTGGGATGGCCAGGGGGAGGGTGATTGTGAAGAACGCTTTGAGGCGAGTGCAACCGAGATTGACCGCTGCGTCCTCCAAAATCGCAGGTACCGACTTAAACGTGGCAGTGGTGATCCACACTGAGTAAACGAGCGATACCACTAGGTGAGCCAGGGTGACCCCCACTACCGTGCCTGCGATGTTCAACCTGTAGAATATGGAGGACATCGTAATGAAAACGGGCAGTTGAGGGAAGGCCTGCGGCATTAGGAACAGCACCAGCATGGCCTTCTTCCACGGCACGTTCAGGCGCGCCAGAGCATACCCCGCAGGTATCGACACCAGCAGCGCCGCTGCTACAACTATCAGGGCGATGGCCATACTCACCCCCAGGGCGCCTAGGACCTGCGATCTCTTGCCGAAGGCGTTTGCCCAGTACTTCAGGCCCAACTCCTGCGGAAGGGGATTGGGCCAGTACCACTTGACAGCGAAACTCCATATCACCGTGCCCACAAGCGGCCCTATCACAACGAAGCCCACTACAACCAGGACTATCAGGCGTGTTATCATGCCGCGCCGCCACATGTCATACGCCCTCCTCTCGGGTCATGTGAGTGAGGTAGTAGTAGGCCAGCGCAACGACGATAAGGTATGAGATAACGCCCAGGGCATTAGCTACTCCCCAGTCGTTGAAGTAGGTGACTCGGAATGACATGTCGACCGGGAGCATTACGGGTTTCGCCGCACCCACCAGGAGCGGGATACTCAAGCAGCCGATGGTCGAAACGAAGGTCAGTACCATGGCTACCATCACTGTGGGCGATGAGATGGGGAGAAGTATACTCAAGATCGCTCTCGTTCGCGAGCATCCGAGATTCTGGGCAGCTTCGATCATCGAATCGCTGATTGACTCGAATGCCCCCAGCATGAG
>CAYZHL010000041.1:3581-6326 GCA_964478095.1 uncultured Clostridia bacterium
CACATAGGATATGACGAGCCCCTCCCACCCAAACGCCAAGCCGGGCAGTTCTCGGATGCCTGTGACTCGGCTGATCATCATGTTCATTACCCCGTGAGGCGCCAGGAACACCCTCATCGAGTGTCCCACGATCAGGAACGGGATGAACAGCGGCAGCCTGTACAGAAGATTAAGAAGAGGCCACTTCTCAAACCGCAGGTACCCAGCGATCGATACTGAGGTTACGAAGACCAGAACTTGCGAAAGAATGGCTATCGCTACTGTGTAGACCATGTCCACCCAATATAGTGAGAACGCCTTGCGGTAATTCGCAAGCCCGAGGCCTTCACCTGATACGAGACTCATCCATATGGACGAGACAAGAGGATACAAGTATAGCACTGCTAGTAATGCCAGTGCAGGCAGCACTAGGAGCAATGCCGCGTAGTTGGGCCTGTCCTGCCTTACTACGAGTTGGTCTTCAGTCTGGGCTTGGGGGTGAGCGCCTGCCATGCCATTCAGACCCTCCTTCCACCAGCAATGACTGTTTCGGCCTGACCTGGGCAGGGGCGCAGCCCGTGCGGGCCCACGCCCCCTGGCTCAGGCTTGAGTGCTGCTCCACTACTTCATGGCCTTTTCATACGCTTCCATGAAGTCGGTGTAGTAGTTCTTCATGGGGAACGCTCTGGCATACTTGGCCAGGTCATCGGCGGTTATGCCCCTGAAGAGCCGCCCCCAAGTCTCGGGAGACAGATGCGCTCGCACTGCGTTGGCGTCTATCCCGGGATACCAGTTGAACTTCTCGACTATGTACTTGGCCTGTACTGGCGGAGAGGTTGCGAATTCGATGAACTTCAGCGCAGCGTCATAGCTCGCCGCCCTCTTGGGTATGACATAGTACATCGGCTGGCCACACATTCCGGGCGATGGAAGCACCAGCTCTATGGCGGGATCCATGCGACCGTCGGCCACCCATGAGTAGAACATGTCCACCCATACGGGGCCGATCCATATCTCGCCGCGGCTGAGCATGTCGAGTGTGCCGGCGTTGCCGGCGGTTATCACCGCGTTCCTGTCGAACACCCTAAGCTCGGCGAGGGCGGCGCCCCAGGGCGCCTCGTGTTTCATATCGTATGGCCCTGTAACTGCATATGTGTCGTACATTCCGGTCTTCCAATACACCCAGCTCATCACGAACGACACTCCGGACGCGCCGTTCTTGAGGCCGTTGTACCCGAACTTGCGCGGATTTTGGCGAGCCCACTCCACGATTTCCTCAAAGGACTTGGGAGGTGTGGGCACGTACTTCGGGTTGTAAGCCAGGGCAGTCTGTGACTGAAACATCGGGATCACATAGCCCTCTACGTCTGTTCCGAGGGCGCGCTTAGCGGAGTTGCTCGTCACGTACTTGTATGTGTTGGCTGATGGAGCATACTTGGCCAGGAGATCGTCACTGAGAGCCCACGCGGCTCCAATCTCATGGATGATGGCCACATCCATGTCCCAGGCCGCTCTGCCTGCGTTCTTCTGAGCGCGGAGCTTCTCCACGATCTTCTGTGACCCGGCGTCTCCCGGGCCGGTCCCCACTACCCTCACTTCGATGCCGGGGTTTGCTCTCATGAATGCGGGCCCGATCTCGTCCTGAAAGAGATCCACCATGTTCTGATCGCCGGCCGTGACCAGATTGATCACCGTCTTCGGCGCGCCCAGTACGCCGCCTGAGGACGCAATGGCGGCAACAAGCAGCAAAGCCCCGATGGCTCGGAATACCCTGCGCATTATGCAAGCCTCCTCATGTCAGTTTGGTTTCGTGTACCCGCATCGACCACCTAGCTCCCGCATCTCCTCCTTTCACTCAGCTAGATGTCGTTCTGCCGAAGCACGTGGACGCTCCGGGTTTTCAGGATTACCCCTACGTGGCTTCCACGCATGAAGACCTCCCGCTCTTCGGGGCTAGGCACTTCGGCCGTGATGGTGAATCCACACACGACGATTTCATAGGTTATCTGCGAGCCAAGGTACGCTGCATGCACAACGCGTCCCGGGAAGTCTCCCTGCCCGGGCGCCACTACTTCCACGTTCTCAGGACGCACCACTAGTTCAACGTTCTGGCCCGCGAGTATGCCGGGTACTGCCCCAAATGGAAAGACTGCGTCAAACACGCTTACGACAGTCGCGTCACCGTCCGCGCCGACTACGACGCCGGGCAAGAATGATGTTTTCTTGCCCATGAAGTCGGCGACGAACCTGGTGGCGGGGCGAGTATATACTTGCATCGGCGTTCCGATCTGTTCGATGTGCCCGCTGTTCATCACAGCCACCCAGTCAGATAGGCTCATTGCCTCTTCCTGGTCGTGGGTGACATACACGCTTGTGATGCCCAGCGACTGCTGTATCTTCCGGATCTCAAAGCGCATCTGAGCCCGGAGCTTGGCGTCGAGGTTGGAGAGTGGCTCATCGAGCAGGAGGACCTTGGGTTCCACCACGAGCGCTCGCGCTAGGGCCACGCGTTGCTGTTGCCCTCCGGATAGCGCTCCCGGAGGCCTGCGCTCCATGCCGCCGAGGCCCACAAGCGTCAGGGCGCGCCCGACTCTCTTCTCAATCTCGCCTGCGCCCATCTTGCGCATGCGCAGCCCGTAGGCAACGTTGTCGAATACCGTCATGTGCGGGAAGAGCGCGTAGCTCTGAAATACCATTGCCGTGTCGCGACGGTTCGGCGGTAGATTGGTGATGACCTTGCCCTCCAGAAGGACTTCGCCGCGCGTG
>CAYZHL010000041.1:6336-13064 GCA_964478095.1 uncultured Clostridia bacterium
CGGCCCGAGAAGAGTGAGGAGCTCCCCCTTGCGCAGCTGTATTGAGACATCGTTCACTGCCACGACCCTTTCCCAGCGTGCGCCTGCATGCTCGAAGACTTTGGAGACGCTCTGCAGCTCAACACTGTAGTGACTCATGGCTACTGCCCTCCTACAGCACTGGGAGGAATGGCGCCGGGTCCTCCCTCTGTGCCCGCCGTCGCTGCCCTTCTCGATGCCCTGGCCTTCCATGGCGGATATACCAGGAGGTTTATGATACCGATGGCCGCCAGGATGATCGCGATAATCACCACGCAGAATGCAGCTGCCTGAGCTAGGTCGCTGTTCTCCACCGAACCCATCACCGCCACCGTGATCAGCTTCCACCGCGCCGACACCACGAACACGATCGCGCTTATGGCCGTGACGCATTTGACGAAACTGTAGACCAGCCCAGAAAAGAACGCCGGCGCTATGAGCGGGAGAGTGATCTTCCCGAAAGTCGCGGCGGAGTCGGCGCCAAGATCGCACGAGGCCTCCTCTATCGACGGGTCTATCTGCTGCAGAGCTGCTATTCCCGACTGTATGCCGGTGGGCATGTTCCGGAAGACGAAAAGTATGATGATGATAGCGGCAGTGCCGGTGAGCACCAGGGGAGGCTGGTTAAACGCGAGAATGTAGCCGATTCCCACCACGGTGCCGGGTATGGCGAACGTGAGCATGGACGCAAGTTCCAGCGCTCGCCGCCCGGGAAACTGCTTTCGGACGACCAGAAACGCAATGATCATGCCCAGTATGCCTGTAATCGGCGTGGACACTGTCGACAGGAAGATCGTGTCTCTTATGTGGTGCCATCCCACCCTGAACACGTGGTTGTAGTTGGCGAGTGTGAGCTTGTAGTTGGCCCCCCATAAGGTTACGAACGAGCCTATGAACACAGTCCCGTAAAGAAGCAGTATCATGCCGGTGAGCGCGAGGCAGAGCGCGAATGCGCCCCATCTGAGCCATGGTTCGTCTCGCCTGGTTGTTGCCGCGGAAGGTTTTCCAGTGACTGTTACGTATGACTTCCGCCCGACCCAGTATTTCTGCAGGAAGAAGGCGATGAGCGAGGGGATCAGAAGTATCACAGCGAGCGCCGCGCCGCCCGACAGGTCATACAGGCCCGTTATTCGGAGATAAGCCTGGGTAGCCAACACAGTGTAGTTTCCCGCCAGGATTATGGGGTTGCCGAAGTCCGCCAACGATTCTATGAATATGAGCAGGAGAGCGCCTGCAAGCCCTGGGACGGCGAGGGGCAGTGTAACCGTGCGAAACATCTGCCACCACGATGCCCCCAGGTCCAGCGCTGCATCCTCGATGGATGGGTCTATCGCCTGCAGGACTCCGGAGAGCACCAGGTAAGCGGTGGGGAAGTAGGCTAGTGTCTCGACCAAGGCTAGCCCCCGGAATCCATAAATCTTGAAGTCCACCGCGCCTCGAAGGATCTGCCTGGTGATGAGCCCGTTGTTCCCGAAGAGCAGTATGGCAGCGAGCGACATGATGAGCGGCGGCGATATCATGGGAAACGTCGCCACCAACCTGAAAAACCCTCTGAGAGGCACATCTACCCGTGTGGTTGAGTAGGCGAATATGAAGCCTGCTGCGGTGCCCACGGTCGACACGACCAGCCCCAGCTTTAGGCTGTTCGCAAGAGGCCTCCTGTTGTAGCTCTTTGAAAACAGGCCGCGGAAGATCGCGAGGCTCAGCCTTCCATCTGTCGTAAGGCTGGTGCGCAATACCATGTAGAGAGGGTACACGACAAACACTGCAAGCGCGGAGGCAATGAGGATAATCGTGATCGCGACTGCTGGTTCACGCACGATCAACGGCACCCGCCGAGCGCGAAGATGTCCGGCCTTGGTCTGCGCAGTTGCCACTGGCTTCACCTCGCTTGCCTGTGAGCGCCGGGGTGGAAACCCAGGGAGTCCGCCCCGGCACCGCCGCTGTGTTGGCTCACTTATCGGTCATCTCGCGCCACTTGTCGATCAGCCGTGCCTGGTTCTGACCGGCCCACACATCGTCGTAAGGTATCAGCTTGACTTGGTCCGGGCCGACGGCGCCCGGCGCCACCTTTGCCTTGGGGTTGAGCGGGATTCGGAACCATTCCTGCATAAGGTCTTGGCACTCGGTGGACAGTGCCCAGGTGATGAATTGCTTTGCGAGGTCAGGCTCGGGCCCTCCCCGCACTACAGCCATGGCCCCGATTTCGTACCCGGTTCCCTCGGACGGCACGGTCAACTTCACCGGGTAGCCCTTGGCTGTTCCCTTAGCCATGACATCATGGGAGAAGGCGATACCGACGGCGATTTCGCCCAGCCCCGCCTGGGTCACGCACGCGGAACCTGATGTGTTGTAGTGGTGCACATTCGCGTCCAGTCTCTTCATGTAGTCCAGGCCCTTTTCCTCGCCCAGAAGCTGCACCATCGTGGCGAGCAGGGTGTAGGCGGTACCGGACGTGTATGGATAGGCAAACGAAATCTGCCCCTTGAGCTGAGGTTTCAGAAGATCTTGCCAAGACGCGGGGAAGACGACGTTATTCTTTGCGAACCAATCCGTGTTACACGCGAAACCGAGCGCACCGAAGTAGAAGCTGACCCAGTTCCAGTTGGCGTCCCTTTGCTGAGGGCTGAGGAAGTCACTGCCCTCGGGCCTGAAGGGCTCAAGAACACCGGCCTGACCCGCCGGAACGTACTCAGAGCTGGGCCCCCCGAACCACACGCTAAACTGCGGGTTTCTGGATTCCGCCCTGAGCCTTGCGAGGCACTCGCCGGCGGACATCCTGACCCATTCGACTTTCGCTCCCGTGGACTTTTCGAAGGCGCCAATGTAGATCTTCGCCTCATTTGGATCCAGCGCTGTCAACAAGTGAAGGACCTTTACCGGGGCAGTAACAGCAGTAGCCGAAAGCATGAGCAAGACTGCGAGAACCGCGAACGCGCGTACCATCCGCCCTGTCATGGAATTCGACCCCCTTGTGTGTTATCGATACTGAACACCGAGTCGATCCTGTACTGGGTCCTAAGATCGCAATTCCGTACCAATACCACCTCCAGTCTCAACCGTTTCGATGCGAATCCAGCCAGGCTCGAAGTTCCTGGGATGATCTGGCGTTGAGTATGCTATGGCTTGTGCATCTGGCCCGCCTGGCGACTCCCACTCCCAGGCTGAACTGGTCCATTTCGCCCACGCTGTGGGCATCGCTGCCTATGGCAAGCGCGATGCCCAGGTCATCACAGCGCCTCGCCAGCCTCTCGTCGAGGTCGAGGCGATTCGGCGCACAGTTGATCTCAAGGGCCACTCCCAACCGCGCGGCTGTGCACAGCAACTCCTCCACGTCCACTCGGTAATCGGATTGTCCGATGCTTCTGCCGGTAGGATGAGCCAGCACATTGACCAGTGGGTTCTCCATTGCCCGGATCAGACGCCGGGTTAGCGCGCGCGGCTCCATATCAGAATGCCTGTGTACGGATGCCATAACGATGTCGGCTCTCTGCAGTATGTCGTCGCTGATATCGAGCGTTCCATCGGGCAGGATGTCAACTTCTGCGCCCTTGAGTATGACGATGGAAGGATAACGTCTTTGCAGTCTGTCGATGGCTTCCCATTGGGCCAGCAGTTGCTCAGCCGAAAGCCCGTTTGCTGCTACGTGGTAGGCCGTATGATCTGAAACCGCGACGTAGCTGCAGCCCCTGCGTATGGCCTCGGCAACCATGTCTTCGACACTGTCAAGACCATCACTCCAGTCGGTGTGCAGGTGCAGATCTCCCTGCATGTCTTCATGCGCCACCGGCCGAGGAAGTATACCGGCGAGTGCCTCCTCGATTTCGCTGCTTCCCACCCTGTATTCAGGAGGAATGAATGGCAGACCAAGCCGAGCGTAGATCTGAGCCTCATCCTCCAGTCGAATCTGTCGACCTGTGATGGAGTCGGTCAACACTCCACGATCGAGGAGCAGCCCTCTCTTTGACGCAAGTTCAGCCAGAAGCTGGCCGTGGCAGGCGGAACCTGTCGCGTCGAGAAGACGGCCCGCGAAACCCCGAGGCGTGGTCAAGTGAACTCTGATATCCATACCCAGCATGTTGATCTGCAGAACGTCCGAGGAAGCGACTGCGTTCACGGCTACCGATGGGAGAGGGAATGTCCCGGCTAGATCCGCTGGATTCTCAGTTGATACGACTAGGTCCAGACTGTCGACTATCTCGCACTGCCTTCGAACCTGCCCGGCCATGGCGGCGGACAATCTACCAGGCACGTTGCCGAGGGACGAGAGAACCGTACGCCCCACCCAGGCAGCATACGCCAGTGGCACTCCAGCCCTGGCCTGATCAGTGATCTGCGTGGAGGGTGCAACTCGCTCGCCTAGACGGATGAACCTTAGCACGTGATCGTCCATGTTGGTCGTTCCGCCCAGGAGGGCTTTTATCGACCCGTTTTCCACGGCCTCCTCCAGAGCGACCACTGACTGGATCATCAGAGTCGAGACGATATAGTGCGCCTTCACTGATGGCAAACCGGCGCCTATGAGGATGTCGGCGGGAGTTGCGCCGGCGCATGCGCGCGTGATGTCTGGTCGATCTTCGGTTTCCACGACATGTCATGTCTCCTTCGGCGCCATGGTGTGTGCCAGACGCGCTGCCACTACGATTAGGCGCCCCGCATGGGAATCCTTGCTAAAAAAGCAGATGAGACATGACGATTTGCGCAACACTCATGTTCCAATACACGTAGAACGGCACGCTCCCCTGCAATACAGCACATCTCGCAGGCTAAAGGTAAATTACGAGAAAAGTGGCATAAGAAGGAGTTAACGTGGAAGAGTTGAACTACAACTTTGGGACCGGTCCCACGCGCTTGGGAACACGCTTGTGCTACGTCACCGCACGGCCGATCAAGGAGGATTCTGGTGGAACCGACAATTCGCGATGTGGCGAGGCGGGCCGGCGTATCGAAGTCCACTGTCTCGCGCGTGCTAAACAACGATCCGAACGTAAGTGATCGTGCAAAGGGCGCGGTGGGCGATGCCATGAGGGAGCTCGACTACAGGCCCAACGCGCTGGCACGCGGGCTTTCGACGAGCCGAACGGGGACTATCGGCCTGATCATGTCGGACATCACCAACCCCTTCCACGCCGAGGTGGCGAGGGGCGTGGAGGACCTGGCCGCTGACTACGAGAGCAATGTCATACTCTGCAACACCGACGGTAGGCCTACAAAGGAACAAGCCTACATAGATTTGCTGTTGGAAAAGAGAGTGGATGGGGTCATATTTCTCTCGGCCAAGATGGGCGAGAGTGATGTGTCGATGCTCCAGGCCAGGCGGGTGCCGTTTGTGTTCGCCGGGCGCACTCTTTTGGACGTGGCAGCCGACAGTGTTGTGGTAGATAGCGTTCTCGGCGGCTTTCAGGCCACGAACCACCTTATTGGTCTGGGGCACAGGCGAATAGCCCACATCTCAGGCCCGTCGCGCGTCTCCGCCAGCGCCGACCGGTACGAAGGCTACTGTCAGGCGCTCAGGCGGGCTGGAATTCCCATTAACCCCGACCTTGTCGCAGACGGCGATTTCAGGCAAGACCGCGGGTACAGAGCGATGAACCAGCTGCTCGACAGGAAGACAGGCATGACGGCGGTATTTGCAGGAAGCGACTACATGGCTCTGGGGGCTCTGGAGGCCATATACGAGCGCGGTCTTAAGGCGCCCGACGATGTTGCCGTCGTGGGCTTTGACGACATCTCCTTCGCCCGCCTGCACTTGGTGCAGCTTACTACGGTGGCTCAGCCCAAGTACGATATCGGGGCGATCGCGGCGCGGATGCTCCTGGAGCGGATTGGGGACCCATCGGTTGATCGTCCTCCGCAGAAGGTCGTGCTTCCTCCGAAACTGGTGATACGGCGTACCTGCGGCGACTATCTCGGACCTCGCGATTTCGATTCAGAAATGCATAGGGGGGACTCTCAGTGAAAGCGGTAGTGCTCCATGCGGATTGGCAGCCCAGGCCCGACTTCAAGCTGGGGTCGAAAGACATCGACGGCAAGCTGACCTATCTAGGCAGCAGAGTGTGGCGTAACCCCAGGATTCAGGTTGAAGAGAAACCCATTCCTGCGCCCGGTCCCACTGAGGCGCTTATTCGGGTCAGGGCCGTTGGCATCTGCGGCAGCGATGTCCATATGGCACAGGCCGACGAGGAGGGCTACATCCTCTACCCTGGTCTCACTGCATTCCCGGCGACGCTCGGTCACGAGTTTGCAGGAGAGGTTGTGGAGGCCGGTCCGAAGGCTATCAACAAGCGTACGCGCAAGCCGTATGAGCCTGGCGAAGCGGTCTGCTCAGAGGAGATGCTCTGGTGCGGATCGTGCCGCCCATGCGCCGATGGCTACCCCAATCAGTGCGAAGCCCTGCATGAACTGGGCTTCAGCTGCGACGGCGCATTCGCTGAGTACATCGTTGTGGATGCCAGATATCTATGGAGTATCGAGGAGCTCAGAGAGAAATACGCCGGCGACGACGCCTTTGTGGCGGGCGCTCTTGTGGAGCCCACATCAGTCGCTTACACCGCGGTCATCGACACCGCAGGCGGGATTCGCCCTGGCGATAACGTGGTCGTCTGCGGCGGCGGCCCGATTGGGCTGGCTGCGGTAGCCGTATTGAAGCGCGCCGGGGCAGCCAAGGTCATTCTGTCGGAGCCTGCTCAGAACCGCGCCGAGCTCGGCCG
>CAYZHL010000041.1:13074-14572 GCA_964478095.1 uncultured Clostridia bacterium
GTGGAGCGGGTGCCCATCGACGCCGTGCGGGGCATGGGCGCCGATTTCGTGATCAATCCCCTGAAGAATGATTTCGCCGAAGCGGTGCTCGACATAACCCGGGGAGTGGGCGCCCGTCTGTTCCTGGAGGCGACAGGCCTGCCTGCAGCGGTCTGGCCAGGCATTGAGCAGGTCATCTGGGAAGGCAAGACCATAGATGCGGTAGTGTCCATCGTGGCCCGCGCGGACGCGAAGATCCCGCTCACCGGGGAGGTCTTCCAGGTGAGACGCGCCAGGGTCGCCGGGTCGCAGGGCCACTCCGGCCACGGCACCTTCCCGCGGGTCATCAGCTCCATGGCCGCCGGCATGGATGTGCTGCCGCTTGTGACCAAGAGAATCACCATGGACGAGGCGCCGGAGAACATTATCATGCTCCAGACCAACAGGAGCGAGTGCAAGATCACTTGCCTGATGTAGTGCGGGAGGGGGACACATGCGCGACAAAACTATGCTGGCTGCGGTGTTCGAAGGCGAAGGCAGGCTTTCGGTGAAGGAAGTGCCGGTTCCGGCTATCCGGGAGCCAGATGAGGTCCTGCTCAGGGTGGATGCCGCCAGCATCTGCGGCACCGACGTGCACATCCTGGAGGTTCCTCCGGGGCACCCTGCAACCCCCGGGGCGATTCTTGGGCACGAGTATGCAGGGACTGTCCTGGAGATGGGATCGGCTGTTCAGGGGCTGGAGACTGGCGATAGAGTGGTTATCGACCCTAATCTGACGTGCGGCAAATGCCGGTACTGCCGCTCGGGGATGCCGAACATGTGTCAGAACATGACGACGCTGGGCATTTTCATGAATGGAGGGTTCACCAGGTACAACGTGGCTCCGGCAAATGCGCTGCACAAGATCTCAGAGGATGTACCGCCGGATGTGGCCGCGCTTGCGGAGCCCCTCTCGTGCGTCGTGAACGGCACACAGAAAGTGCGGGTGCAGCCGGGAGAATCAGTGGCGGTGCTGGGCGCGGGCCCCATAGGGCTGCTGTTCACCCAAGTGTTCGCAGCTGCGGGCGCAGGCCGGCTAGTCGTATCTGAGATCACGAAGGTCAGGGCCGAGGCAGCCGCAAAAAGTGGGGCGCACGTTGTGCTTGATCCGCGCGAGCCCGGGTTCGTGCAGCGCGCGCTGGACGAGACGGGGGGCGGCGCGGACGTTGTTGTCGACGCCGTGGGGACACAGCTGCCCACTGCGCTTGATCTGGTCCGTAGAGGCGGGAAGGTGCTCCTGTTCGGCATGAACCAGCAGGCTGCCCCGCCGGTACATCAGAACACGATCACGCGTTGCGAGATATCCGTGCTCGGTACATACATCGCCAAATACACATTCCCGCCCGCTATCCGGGTGCTTGAAAGCGGAGCCGTCAATGCCGACGCACTGATCACGCACCGTGTGAGTGTTGCCAGTATCCGCAAAGGGCTCGACGCAATGAGATCCGGGGAGGCCGTAAAGGTCATCGTCACACCTGAT
>CAYZHL010000042.1:0-408 GCA_964478095.1 uncultured Clostridia bacterium
CCGGTCGACCCTGCGGATGTTCAGCAACGTCCAGGGGTTGTTGTAGCTTGCAGCTCCAAAGCCGTTCATGTCGACATAGCCTGTTACCTGCGTCTTGTTGAACGCATCGATGTACGGCCTGGAATACAGGGGCACGTAGGGCATCTCGCGCGCCAGGATCAGCTGGGCCTTATCGGCGGCGGTCCTCGCTGCCTTCAGGTCGGCGGCGTAATACAGATCCTCCAGTACCTTGTCCAGCTCAGGGTTGCGGATGCCGGGCCTGTTGTAGCCGGCTTCCACGTCCATCGACGAGTGGAAGAAGCTGTGGAGGAACGTTGGGAGCTTGCTCAGCGACCATGCCAGGCAGTACATGTCGAACTCGCCGATATCAATCTTGTCGAGCATGACGTTGAAGTCCATGGGCTCGGC
>CAYZHL010000042.1:534-3471 GCA_964478095.1 uncultured Clostridia bacterium
CCGGGAGACCGATCTTCTGGCAGGAGTCTGCGATCATCTTGCCCAGTTCGGCCGATGTAGGAGCGACCTCATACGTGGGCGTAAAGATCTTCATCTCAGGAAGAGGCTTGCCGGTCTTGGGGTCGATCCAGTTCTTCCCAGTGCCGTCCGGCTTATAGCCAGCATTCTTCAAGACCTCTTCAGCCTTCTTCGCGCTGAACTCGTAGAAAGGCACGTTCTTGTTGTAGAACGGCGAGACCTGCGGAACGAAGCTGCTCATGGGGAGCATATAGCCCTTGAACAGCGTGCGGATGATGTTGTCGCGATCAGTAAGGTGCGCAACGGCCTGGCGGAGCGGCTGGGCGTCCAGGGGGCTCCTGCGCATGTTGAAGCAGAGATAGAACATGTGGAAGCCCAGGGTCATCTTCATGTCGGCGTAGGGAAGCGACTTCGCCTGGTCGATGTCGGTGGGCTTGGTGAGACCAGACCAGACTATGCTCTCGCCTCGTTCAAAGGCGATCCTGCGGGCATCCGCGTTCTTGATGATAGGCATGATGATCTCGTCAACGTGAGGACCCCAGTCCTCAAACTTCACGGCAGCAGCGCCCGGAACTCCGGCCGCGCCTATGGCCAGGGCCACCGTGAGCGCCAAAGCAAGAATCAAGCGATACTTCCTCGGCATTACACGTATACCTCCTTGTTCGTCTGTTTTTCGTCTAGCGATATCGCGGCAGGACCAAGAGAATCATGAGTACCCCCT
Source organism: uncultured Clostridia bacterium (assembly GCA_964478095.1). GTDB lineage: Bacteria > Bacillota > DTU025 > DTU025 > DTU025 > UBA5389. The sequence continues at coordinate 1,274 of CAYZHL010000042.1, forward strand.
CGCACTCCCTCCTCCCAATCTGCCGCGCTGCGACGCGGAATAGATAGTAAGGACACTAGGACACATGCGAGTTAGTTCAACAGACCCACGCAGAATTCCTTCCGATGTAGGTACCGGGGAAGCGATTTGGGCGACTCACGCAATCCTGCCGCTTGTTAGGTATTCTAGAAGCCCTCAGGAATTCCTTCTGCTTCGGTGTAGATCACTTCGTCCAAGTAGGCGGCTTCGCTCTGTCGAGAGATGCCCGGATGGCCCCGCCGATGGACGTCGAAACGAGCGACAGGGGAGCCATGATGCCAATTGCGGCGGCTATCGATTGGCGAAGCGCCGTGAACGCCACTCGGGATGCCTCAGATGAGCCGGACGGGAGAAGCACCAGCCCCGCTGCGAGCAGAGGCGAGAGTGCAACCGACAGGGCCAGCGAGCCAAGTAGGGATTGCATGTCAAGGCCGGCAAGTCCGATGGACGCCCAGGCGAGAAAAGGAGGAATGAACACGATCCAAAGTGGGCAAGGAACATGATCGCGAAGCACTAGGCACGCCAGAGCTATGCCGGCCGGAGGCAGCGCTGCCGCGCCTTTCACAATCGATTCCAAGACTTCCTCTCTCGAATTGCCGATCATCTGTCCCTGACCCCCCAGGCCGTAGCCAGGTTGCCTTCCAGCGCGACCCGCGCAATCTGCCGTTTGCGAGGAAGGTTCACGCGCACAACGACATCTCCTACGAGCCTCGCAGGCGAACCCACAAGTAGGCCGCCTGCGTTTTCACCTGCGACAGGAGCATAAAGAGACAGAGTAGCGTGGGCTCCCTCACCGCGCGGTGCCACAACGAAACCGGACGGCGCCGGTATGTTGTAGTACCCATAGTGGGCTTCCCCTCGCCACACGTTGAACTGGATTGACTCGATTTCCACACCGAATCGTACAGGCGGAGCAGTGAAAAGCACTTCCACTGATATCTCCGATCCATTCGGCATCCACAGTGCGGAGGCCGCGACTACCTCCGCCCGGACGCCATGCATCCACTCCACATAGTCGGAGTACGACGCCTGAACCATCGCCATCAGGGCAATGCAAGACACAAGAGCCAGGATCAATACCGCATGTGATACCGCGCGAACACGCGCGTTCAGTCGCGACATGGGCATGAACCTCACTTCATCACAGAAGGTGACACGCCGCGAAGTGGTTTCCTTCCACCTCCCGAAGCCCAGGATGGTCGCTTTCCTGACATACCTTCTGGGCTACAGGGCACCGCTCGTAGAACCTGCACCTCGGGTGCGGGTTAATCGGTTTGCTCACCCCGCCGCGCACGTTGGGCACAGGCCTCACTATGGCCGGGTCGGGTACCGGCACTGCGGATATGAGCGCCCTGGTGTACGGGTGGAGCGGATTCTTGATCACCTCTTCAGAGCCTGCTATCTCCACGATCTTGCCCAGGTACATGACCGCGATCCGGTCACACAGATATCGCGCCACTGCCAGGTCGTGTGTAATGTACAGATAGCTGATGCCGAAGTCCTCGCGAAGTTCGCTGAGGAGTTTCATCACCCCTGTACGTATCGACACATCCAACATGGACGTGGGCTCGTCGGCCACTACGAACGTGGGGTTCACGACCAGCGCCCGGGCGATCGCAACGCGTTGACGTTGCCCTCCGGAGAGCTCATGCGGAAACCGGAACATGAAAGTAGCAGGCGGCGCTAGCCCCACGCGTGTCAGCATCTCTGCAACACGCTCCTCACGCTGCTCCAGGTTGCCGATATGGTTGACGTTCAGAGGTTCCGACACTATGTCGAAGATTGTCATTCTCGGGTCCAGCGACTCATATGGGTCCTGGAATATCATCTGGACCTTCTGCCTGAATGGGCCCATGTCGGCGCCTGATATGGACGATACGTCTGTCTGGTCAACTACTATGCTGCCGGAGGTAGGACTAGTCAGGCGAACCAGCATCCTGCCCGTGGTAGTCTTGCCGCAGCCCGATTCGCCCACAAGGCCAAGCACCTCGCCTCGGGCGACGTCGAAGCTTATGTCGTCCACTGCATGCAGGAGAGCATGCTGCCTGCGGAAGAAGCCCCGACCCACCTGGTAGTACTTCTTCAGGTTCTTGACGCTTACAATCACATCGCCTGTGTCGCTATCCAATCGGCTATCTGGCAGCGCCAATTCGCTCACCTCCAGACGACGGTGTCCAAAC
>CAYZHL010000042.1:3481-14567 GCA_964478095.1 uncultured Clostridia bacterium
GATTGTGGCACGCAATACTGTGAGCCGACTCTACCTTTGTGAGAGTAGGTTCCACTGACCTGCATTCGTCGGTGGCCCGGTCACATCTGGGGTTGAACCGGCAGCCCGGAGGAGGCGCCATCAAGTTCGGGGGTTCGCCCGGAATAGTCGCCAGGTCTCGCTTTTCCCCTAGAATGCTGGGATAGGCGTGCATCAGACCGTAGGTGTACGGGTGGCGCGGGCGCTTGAACACGTCGTCGGCCTCGCCGATCTCCACCAGCTTGCCGGCGTACATTACGCCGACTATGTCGCTGACCTCCGCAATAACGGATATGTCGTGCGAAATGTATATCATGCTCATGTTGATTCTGCGCCGTATCTCCTCCATTTCACGGAGGATCTTGTCCTGCACGATGACATCAAGCGCCGTTGTAGGCTCGTCAGCTATAATGAGGCTCGGGTTACACGCCAAAGCCATGGCAATCACCGCGCGCTGTTTCATACCGCCGCTGTACTCGTGTGGATAGTGATCTGCCCGGTCCGCCGGAATGCCAACCAAGTCGAATAGCTCGGCCACACGCCTGCGTGCCTGCTCTTCGGTGGTTTCGGGTTCGTGTTCGACAATGGCTTCGACTATCTGGCTTCCAACTGTGTACACAGGGTTCAGCGCGTTCATCGCAGCCTGGAAGATCATTGAGATCTCTTTCCACCTAGCTTGCCGGAATTCCTCTGAGGTCATGGCGTACACATCGCGCCCGCCCAGGGTGATCCTGCCGTGCCTTATCTCCGCGTTGTACGGCAGCAGCCTCATGATCGACATTGCTACTGATGTTTTGCCACAGCCGGATTCGCCCACCAGGCCAAGGGACTGGCCGCGCTTGAGGGCGAAACTGACGCCGTCAACCGCCTGCACCCAGCCGGCCTTAGTGCGGTAGTGCATTGTGAAATCTTCGACGCTTAAGAGGGCATCCATAACGCGCTCACCTCTTTCTCAGGCGCGGGTTCACGACTTCGTCGAGCCCTCTGCCGACCATGTAGAATGCCGCGCAGAACAAGGTTATGAAGAACCCTGACGGCGCCCAGAGCCACCAGAACTTGCCGAAGTCGAACAGGTATCCTGCCGTTTCGGCCGTGTGTATCATCATACCCCAGCTCATATCGATATTGAGGATACCGAAGAACGAGAGCGTCGCTTCGCTCACGATTGCTCCCGTCACGTTGAACATCATGTAGAGAAACGAAAGCGGAAGCACGTTGGGGATGATGTGAGCGCGGATGATGTGCAAGTCGCTTCCGCCTGCCACACGTGCGGCATCGATGTATGGTCGCACTTTCACCTGCAGTGCCTGGGCCTTGAGTATCACCGTGATGCCTCCGAAGGCTTCAAGGAACCCCAGGATGATGGCGAAGGGAAAAATACCCAGCCTTATCATGGACCCTATGACCACAAGAAGCGGCACGAACGGGAAGAGCATCACGATATCTGCAAGTCGCATGAACAGCGTATCCGTGAATCCTCCGTAGTACGCCGCCATCGCCCCGATGAATGTGCCCACCACGACGCTGATCACCGCCGACAGCACACCCAGCAGGAATTCGCGTCCTGTACAGAACATGAGCTGTGCCAGGATGTCGCGCCCGATGGGATCAGTGCCCAGCAAATGGCCTGCCACGGGCGGCGACGGGTGCATAATGAATGGGTCGAATCCGACAACCGGATGGTAAATCAGCGGATCCCACACGAAGTTGATCATGATGGGCCACAGTAGACCGAAGATTCCGAACGCAATGATGATGATCAGCCCGGACATGCCCACCCGGCTCTCCTTGAATATCTCCCAGTTCTGAGCGAGCGAGCGCATGTTCATCTTCCATCGTATCTTCCAGATAGGTTCGGTTATCCCCGGATCGAACCGGGCCGGGCTCCCCCCGGATCCAGGCCTGGCGTCGGGACTGGTAGCCAGTTCACTCATGCATATCCACCTACCCTTCCGCCGCCGGCTGCCCGGTGTAGGATATCCTGGGGTCAAGCGCAGCGTACAGCATGTCGGCCACAAAGTGAGCCACCAGCAGGAATATTCCAGTGAAGACGAGCGCGCCGGTGGCGAGCGGATAGTCGTTCCCGAGCGCAGCGCGGAAGAGCACCTGCCCCAAACCGGGCCAGGAAAACATCGTCTCTGTGACCAGGCCGCCGCTCATCGACGACGCCAAGCTCAGCACCAGGCTGGTCACTGTGGGAAGAAGAGCGTTGCGCGCGGCGTAACGATCGCGCACCACATTATCAGGCAGGCCTTTGGCTCTGGCGGCCATCACGTAGTCTTCCTGAACCGTTTCGAGCATGGAGTCGCGCATAAGGAGCATCGTTCCCGCGAAGTTGATCAGCGTTAGCGTACATACGGGCAGTATCATGTGTCGGATGATGTCCCATATGTATATTAGCGTCCCGGCAACGTGCGCGATCCAGATTGCCAAGGCGATCACCCCGGCAGTCATCCCCCATGCCAGTACAGCGCTCTTGCGCGTTCGCCGCAGCCCGCGACGGAATGTCCAGAATATGAAGAACACCGCGAGGGCGATCACCGAAGCGCCTAGCACCATGAAGCCGAAGACCGTATTGGCCGAATACGGCGACTTGACCCAGAGCCCCGGCTCTATGAATTGGTTCAAAGGAAGCCACCCCAGAGTATAGGCGAACAGCCAAATCAGAATGAGCGACAGCAATGGGTAGAAGGCCGTCCAGAATGTGATGCCTACTACAGTGGCCAAGTGGTCCACTGTCGCCCCCCGCTGCCATGCAATAACGCGTCCCAACACGAACCCCACGTAGAACGAGAAGCAATTCGCGGTAAGGAACAGCACTATAGTGCGTGGGAGACGCTCAACGAGAATATCCCAGACAGGTTTGGGATACTGGCTGAACGATACGCCTAGATTGCCTGTGAAGAAATTCCTAATATAGCTGAGATACTGAAGGAACGGCGACTTGTCCAGGCCCAGCTGCTTCTTGAGTTCCTGCCGCGCAGCCTGCGGAATTCTGGGGTTGGCCAAGTATACCTGAGAAATGTCGCCCGGCATGGCCTGCATCAGAGAGTACACTAGGGTCATGTATATAAGCAGCGTAAGCACCAACTGACCAAGGCGGCCAAGCATGTATCTTCGCATTGTTATCACCGAGCTTTCAGCTGTTCTCTGCCAAATCAAGGCGCGGGCCGAAAGGTCCAAAGCGGACCGCCGGCCCGCGCATGGCCGGGACTCACCCAGCGAACGCTCTTAGTTCTTCAGCTTAGCTGTGGTAGTCATGCCTCCGCCGTACTGAATGCCGCCAAGAACCTTGGTGTATGGCAGCGTGAGACGATCGCCTCTGTATGCCTCAAACATGGGAGTATCGAATAGCACTATGTACGGTAGATCCTCTGCCAAGATCTCCTGCATCTTGAATGCCTTCTCGCGGGCCTTGACCAAGTCCGCCTCGGCCAGGAAGGACTCAGCCAGCTTGTCGAACTCCGAATTGGAGTACATTTCGTAGTTGAACCCGCCAGCAGGCGCCTGGCTGCTGTGGAAGAACCAGTACATGTGGTCCGGATACAGGCTCAGGCTCCAGCCCAACAGGAATGCATCGAAGTCCCTCTCGTCGGTCTTGTCAATGACTACGCTGAACTCAGTGGGCACGACCTCGCAGGGGATCCCGATTTCCTGCATCCAGGTGCCGATATTGAGGCCGAACGTGTAGCGCATCGGGTCATAGCCGGCGGTCATGACCATGAACTCGAACGAAGGCATCTTCTTCCCGTCCGGCATGATCAGGCCCTTGCCGCGCTTTAGGACCTTATCTTTCTCCAGGTCCACCTGAGGCTCAACTTCCCACGAGAACCCTGCGTTCTTGAGAAGCTTGACTGCCTCCGTAATCCGCTGGCTGCGCGTCATCCCCTTGCCCCACATCTTCACATCGGGGTTGAACCAGTAGGCGTTGCCCGGAGGCACCGCTGAGTACTGGGCAAATGCCACTCCCTGCAGCACCTTCTCGGTGATGTACTCTCGATCGATAAGCGTAGCCACAGCCTGACGGAATTCCTTGATGCCGAATGGATAGCGGCTGCAGTTGAAGGCCATGTATCTGAAGCCATTGATGTTGTTCTCAATCGTAGCAACGTTGGCGGCCTTCTTGAGCTGTTCCTGGAACCCGCGCTGCAAGCCCTTGGAATCCAAGATTACGTCCACATCACCCTTGATCAGGGCAAGTACGGTAGCGTTTTGGTTCTGCAGCACTCTGAACCGCAACTCGTCGGCGTAGGGACCTTCTACTACTTGGAGCTTGACGTCTCCCTTGACGTCGCCGGTAGTCCACTTGACGCCGGACTTCTTGTTCTCCATCATGAAGCCGCCGCTCTTGTAGAAGGTAGTCGTATCGCCCTTAAGGCCATAGTATTTGTTGGGCTTGTGCGTGAGGAACGCGCCCTTCTCCCAACGCTCCACGGCCCACGCGCCGGCCACAGGCTCAGTCCCCAGCGGATCATGGGCGAAAAGCTCCTTCACAGGGTCGACCGCCTTTAGGGCCTTATCCACTATCGGACCCCAGTAGGCCTTGGGCAGGATGTACGCCTGCAGCATGCCATACTGCCACTGAGCAAGCCCTGGGAGTTCAATGAGGAAGAACTTGACCGAGTAATCGTCAACCTTCTCCACGCGGGCAAGGATCTCCGGGTCGACCATACCGGGCCAGTTGCCGCCCAGCTTGTTGGGGTCGAACGCCAGCGGCGCCATGTAGCTGAAAACGACGTCGTCAGCGGTGACCGGCTTGCCGTCGCTCCACTTCACATCCCTGCGCATGCGGACTACTGAGGTGTAGAACGTCTTTCCGTCAATCTTCTCTTCCTTGAAAGGTGTGGGCATGCCCAATGCCGCGGACGGGCTGAACACGAAGTCCGGAGCAGCATTCCCATAAAGCCCAATGTAAGACTGCTGGTAACCCACGTATGCGTTCCAAACCGTAGCATCAGGGCCAAGCGATGCCCAGATGCTGAGAGTGGTGGGCTCCTCCCCAAGCGCGATTTCATAGACTTGCCCCGCCGCCTGGCCCATCACGCTCATGCCCGCGATAACGGCCACGAACAAGAGGACGGCCAGACCAAACCTTAGGTTCTTCATAACCCCCATGTACCTCCTTTGTGGTTAAGTGGAGTCACGAGGGTATGATTCTGCCTAAAGAACCAAAGTCCTCCCTTCGCGTATGGCCAAATGTACCCACATCGCCATTGAGGTCACAGCAATGCCTGTATTTGCCTACCTACCTCATCCTCCGCACGCTTGTCCCAGCCTTCTCTCACGTAGGAGACCGTTCCCGACCTGTCGACTATATACACAACAGGCACACCCCGCACGCGGTACGCAGCGGCAGCCGAAGGGCCGGCAGGCCCGCTCACAACGGGGAATGCTACTCCGAGCCCGGACACAAACTGGCTGACGGCTCGCCCATCCTCGCCGAGGTCGTCTATGCCCACACATAGCAGCCCGCGAGTGCGGTGCCGATCATGCAGACGCTGGATAGCCCCCAGAGCGTCAGCCGACAGCCGATACTTCGTGTTCCAGAACACAACCAACATGACCTTGCCTCGCGCCGGTATGACTACCTCGCCTCCATCGAGCGAAGCGGCCCTTACCGCAGGCGCGGATCCTCCAACCAGACTCGCGGGCTGCGCCGCAGCCTCGCCGGCGCCGAGCGCCAGCCCTGCCAGGAGCGCGGCCAACGCAAGCAGTGCAGCGGCCGAAACCCGCCCATGTGTAACCATTCGCACTCACCTTCCTGAGGTTTTCGCGCTATCTCGAGTCCAGCGCGCCCCTCGTACGTATATATGACGCCAACAGACCGCTCAGGTTTCATGCCGGATCGCCCAGCCCAGCAGCTGCAAAAAAGCTCCCCCTGCCGGGGGAGCGCCGTGGCGTCACTTTCTACTCTCGACACTCGGACCTGGACGGCATCCACACCGTCCTGCCCACAAGCTCGGAATATCGGTATTCCCCTTCGCCCGAAGCGAATGACTCCCGGAGCGTCCTCTCGAACTTGTTGACCTGCGCATCCATGTTGTCGGCATGATGAAGAATGCACGCCTCAATCGTCGCGGGCTGCACGGGAGAACCCCATTCGAGCGTACCATGGTGACTCGCTACAAGGTGCGACATTTCCAGCGTGAGCCCAGGGGTCCAGCACTGTGAGGAGCAGGTGCTCCTATGAGAGCAGTCAGATACCAGCTGGGTGATGTGTCTTGTAACTGATTCCATTCCCAGCACTATGTGGTCGACCGCAACTCCGTTTGGCGACATGGCCGCAGCCGCGCGCGCCCGATCGTAGTCGTAGCTCTGGACCTTCCCAATATCGTGAAGAAGCGCTCCTGCACAGAGAACGTCCCAGTTGACCGAATCGTACTGCTTGGCCGCCTGACGACATATCTGCAGGACGTTGACGGTGTGCTCCAGAAGACCGCCGCAGTACGCGTGATGGTGCCTGATCGCTGCGGGCCATTCGCAGAACCTGGCCATGAACTCGGGATCGCAGAAGAATGACTGAAGAAGACAACGGATCGGCTTGTTCGACACGCCCGACACAGCGTCCAGGACCTCGCGAGTCATCTCGTCAACATCTCGCGGAGTGGCGGGAACGAAGTCGGCCAGATTACACTGTGATACATCACATAGCGCGACAGAACGGCCAAAACTGGACGTATCCTGCGACAGCTGCAGGCTCCCGCCGTACTCCTCCACCTGCACATTGCTTACGCGCACACAGGCGCCTGGTTCCAGCCCCGAGGCGGCGTCGGGCGAATACCTCCAAAGCTTCAGGCTGATCTCGCCGGTCCTGTCGACCAGCCTCACATCCGCGAAATACGAACCGTTCCTGGTCATTCTGGACTTAACATCTGCGCAGAGGAAGACCGTGTCAGCCATCATCCCAGGTTTCAGGTCTGCCACGAACTGCGTTTTGACTATCCGGTGCTCCATTTTGTAACCCCATCTCCCTGTCACTGGGCTCCCCGGTCGAAGAACCGTTCTATCTCCGCGGAAGCAGCCTCCAGGCTGTCGGCCGCGTGCGCCAAGTTATGCCTGACTGAAGTCGCGAGGCTACCGCGCACGGTTCCAGGCGCCGCCTTCATTGGATCAGTGGCGCCCAGTATCTGCCGAGCGGCCTCTACCGCATTCGGCGCTTCCATGACCATGGCAAGCACGGGGCCGGACATCATGTATTCCATGATCTCGCCGAAAAACGGCTGCTCGACTAGGTGATGATAGTGTTCGCGCACCAGCATTTCCGACATCATTAAGGTGCGCGCCCTCACTACCCTGAACCCGCGGGTCTCGAACATCGATATGATCCTCCCCGCAACCCCGCGCATCAGCCCGTCGGGCTTAATCATCACGAATGTGCGCTCCATGGCGCGCCTCCCGCCTCTATGGAATCAGCCCTTGGTCGCCGTCGAGAGCTCTTGCCAGGTTGACTAGGTCCTTCAGAGCCGAACCGGCCGCTGCCGATGGTCCGCCGGCGCCGCCCACGATAGTGAGTTCTCCGAACATGTCGGTCGTGAACCTCACCCCCTTGCCATCGCCTGTGACCTGGGCCAGGAAATCCCGGTATGGAACGGGTGTGGGCTTCACCTCAATGCTGACATCATCGTCGGTGCGAGCGGCCCTTCCTACTAGGCGCAACGTACGGCCCTGCACCGCCCAATAGGCTATCTGCCTGGGAGTTACGTCGGTTATCCCTGTAACCTTCACATCGCTGAGCCGCTTGCGGGCGCCCATGGCTGCGTTGGCCAGAACCAGTATCTTGCAGGCGGTGTCGATGCCGCTCACATCCCGCTCAGGATCGGTTTCGGCAAGGCCCAGAGCCTGGCTCCTTCGCAAGGCCTCTTCATAGGAGAGTGCGTTGTCTGACATCGCCGTGAGAATGTAGTTGGTCGTCGAGTTGAGCACACCTTCTATGGAATGGACTTCGGCCCCTGCAAGGCTCACCCTCACAGTATCAATGGTAGGAAGGCCGGCGGCCGTAGCGCCGCTGAACTTGAGGCGAACGCGCGCCTTGCGGGCGGCCTGCACCATGCCGTCGAAATCGGCCACAAGAGGCGCCTTGTTGAGAGTGACCAAGTGGCATCCGCGCCGGGCGGCCTCCTTCAGCCTCGAAAGCCCAGGTTCACCAGTAGTCAGATCCGACCAGGTCGCGTCGACCAGCACCCGGATATCCCCTGATTCCTCCGGAGGCAGCCATCGGTCGAGATCATCGGGGGCGCCGCCGACAAAGCCCTCCTGCTCAGATAGTGTGCCCGCATTAGCCAGATTCACCAGAACCGGCCAATCGATGCCGGATTCTGCCCGTACTCCGCCTCTGCGGGTGACTATCGACACTACTCGCGGCTCAATGCCATGGCGCGACTTCAGGTACAACATCTTCCTGTTGAGCAGCCTCACGAACTCGCGCCCAACATTGCCAAAACCATAGAGACTTATCGCGATCTGCAAGATAATAACCCCCTAGACCTGCGGTTCTCCCCTTTTCACACCATCCATGAACACGAGAGCGATGAGCGCGCACAGCACCGCGAACGGGAACAGCGCCTTCATGCCGAAAAGATCCCTAAGAAGGCCGAAGACGGGCGGCCCCGTGATGGCCGCAAGCGACGAGAACAGGTAGTAGAGGCCTGTGTAGGCGCCGGTTTTGGACTTTGCGGCCATGTCTACCACCATTGGATATGAGTTGATGTTGATCGCGGCCCAGAACATGCCTGCGAGCGCCAGAACGGCCGGGACTATCACAGATGCCCGGGCGAGCATCACGCCTACGATGGTAAGCTGACCGTCGGCCCGGGTCGATCCTGCGTAGAACAGCTTGTTGAGGAGGACCAACACAGGCCGACCAAGAGCATCGCTGCCGACCAGGCCTATGATAGACAGACAGACTGCCAACCCCACGATGCCGATCTTGATAGTGCGCGCTCGGCCGATGGCCGTGGCCAAAAAACCGGCAGGTATGGCAAACGCCACCAGAGCAAGCGAGAAGAACCCCAGGTACAACGCACCGCTGGCCTCGGATATTCCCCACACGTCCTTGCCGTACAGCGTGAAGAAGGCCTCGATCCCGTTCCACGCGATGAACCAGAAGAAGATGGCAAGAAGCATGCACCTGGCGCTGCGGTCGGGATCACGCCTCACTTCCCCGAGGGCCTTGAGGATTCCCACTGTTTCGCCGCCCTCGCCGGCGCCTTCGACAACCTCCGGCTCGCGAATGCGAAACCGGAGCGCCAAGGTGATGAGGATCATCAGGATGCCTGCGAACACGAACGGAAGGGCGGGGTTCATGCTGTACAGCCGGGAGCCCACGAAGAAGGCGAGGAGCGCTCCGAGCCCTCCCATCAGGTTGATCACGCCATTTGCCTTGCTTCGCAGCGTAGGCGGAGTGATGTCGGGCATCAGAGCCACCGTCGGAGCACGGAAAATCGCCATGGACAGGTTCATCGCTATCAGCGCGGTCATCATGGGAACTAGCGAAGACCGAAACAGCGGGATGAGAGCGAAGAAGAGCGCTCCCAGCGGCATACCCACGAGTATGTACGGCATGCGCCGCCCGTATTTGTTCCACGTCCTGTCGCTGGCCGCCCCGAAGTAGGGCTGCAAAGTGACCGCAGCGATGTTGTCGAACGTCATGATGAAACCGATCAGCGTACCCTTGAGCGCAGTGTCGGCCAGAACGTTATCGAGAAAGACGGGTACAAACGCGTTGTACAACGCCCAGCTCAGGCTGATCGCGAAGAACCCGAGCCCCAGAGTGAACGTGCGAGGATAGTCGAGCTTTCCGGTCATGACTGCTTCGATTCCTCCTCCCGCATCCTGAGGGCCAACGACACATCGTTGGTTATGATCGCGTCGACGCCAGATACGAGCATGCGGCGGATGTCGGCGGGGTTGTCGCAAGTCCACGCGTTCACCTGCACTCCCGCGGCGTGCGCTCCTGCCACGAATTCCGGGAACACAGTGAAGTGAACGGGATGCAGGGCTTGCGCGCCTATCTGCACCGCATAGTGCCACGGATCGACAAGCGCGCCCATGTACAAAAGCCCGATGGCCATTTCGGGCGCCAGTCGTTTCAGCTCGACCAGGCAGTAGTGGTTGAAAGACGAGAAGATCACTCGCCTCGCCACACCGCGCCTGTGCACAAGCTCTATCAGCTTGTCCTCGATTCCGGGGTAAAGCACAACGCCACTCTTGATCTCGATATTGATCAGTCGGCATGCATCCCCCACTTCATCCAGGACCTGATCCAAAGTGGGTATCCTCTGAACCTCAGCCCCGCCCGGGAATTTGGCGGCCGCGTCGAGCTCCGCGAGTTCGGCGAGGCTCTTCTGGGCAACCAGCCCGGTCCCATCAGTCGTGCGTTCCAGACGCTCATCATGGATGACCACAATCTGGCCGTCGCGCGACAGATGCACGTCCAGCTCAATGCCGTCTGATCCCATCTCAATCGCCTTGCGGAATCCGGCCAATGTGTTCTCTGGGGCGCTGACGGGTACACCCCGGTGCCCCAGAATCAAGGGCATTCTGTTCAACATGGACCACACCTTCCCACATGATTCAGGCGAATGCCGCGCTACTGACGCGGTATTTGACATCGGCCTCGGAAATCCTCTGTGAGAAGGTCATCTTCTATTGTGACTTCCAGACGAACACCCCCAGCCTAGCGAGGAAAGCGATGCCGTCGACCTCGGCAGTTCGACGCACGTCGGCCTGCTTCGCTCCCAGGTCATCCAATCCCGTTAGCTCAGTTAGCTCAGCCCAAACCGACCGCAGCTGGCCAAAGGCCCGGGTGAACTGTGCAGTGCTGCAGGGCATCCTCGCGGCGCTGAAGCAGAACCGTGTGCGCATGAGCATCGGCGGGACGGCCGGACTTCCCCACCATGTTCGCTCCCACTGCAACAACCGCCCCTACCTGCCAGCGAGGACCGCCCGATGATTGATCCCACTCAAAGCCGGCGGACAGGGTGATTGCGTCAAGCAGGCTGCTGGCGCTGCCGGCCTCCGCCAGGCAGGCCTGCGCCTCGATCAGATCGGGATCGTGGGCCATCCACTC
>CAYZHL010000043.1:0-4606 GCA_964478095.1 uncultured Clostridia bacterium
AGCAGCCCAGGCTGGTTCTGGCCGACGAGCCTACGGCTAACCTTGACTCCGAGAATTCGCAGGCCATACTGGCTCTGATGAAGACCATGAACGAGACCCGGGGCGCCACTTTCCTGTTCTCGTCGCATGATCCACTCGTAATCGGCTATGCCAGACGGCTGGTGCAAATGCGCGATGGCAACATCGTCCTGGACGAAAGGAGGTAGGCGGCATGCTCCATTTCTACCTCGGATTCACGGCCAAGAACATATGGCGCCGCAGGAGACGGACCATCCTCACCGCCGCCGCCATTGCCATCGGGGTCATGTATTTCGTAATGTTCGATTCGCTGCTTACCGGCGCAGACCGGGATGCCCAGATCAACACGATCGACTTCGAAACAGGACATCTGTGGGTGGGCGCTTCCGAGGAAGGCGACCCTACGCTCGCGCGCCCGACGCTTGAGAACACGATCCCGTCGGGCCGGGCGGTGGCTGAAGCCATCGCCGAACTTGCCGGCGTTGCCGGCGCCGCCCCTCGCCTGGTATTCGCGGCCTCGCTAGTAGCAGGGCTCGATGAACTGCCCATCTCGGGAGTGGGGGTCGATCCCGAGGCAGATCCTCACGTCTTTCGAGTTTCGCAGTGTGTGGCTTCCGGAAGATGGCTCGAAGCAGGTGAACTCGGCGTGGTGCTTGGCAAGCGCATCGCAGACCTATTGCAGCTGGAACCGGGCGACATGGTCACCGTACGGACCCATACTGCTCAGACGGCCTTCGATGCTGTGGACCTTCTCGTGGTCGGAACGGTGGAGACTCCTCACCCGCTCGTCAACCAGTCACAGGCATTCATGCCGCTGGACGTAGCGCAGGCGGCTGTTGGCGCCCCCGGCAGCGCGACCTCGATCCACGTCCGGGCGCAGAGCGCAGCCCCAAGCCCATCTGGGCGTGAACTGAGCGGCCTTACCGAATCCATGTCCATGCTCACTACGTCGAACCCGGGCTGGCACATACACACCTGGCACGACGCCGCGTCCTTCCTGACCATCGGATCAACCAAGCGAGTATTCGGCATGGTCCTCCTCGGGCTCGTGGTCATCATCTCTGTCATCGGCGTGGTCAACTCGATTCTCCTGTCTACACTGGAACGAGTGCGCGAGATCGGGATGCTCCGGGCCATGGGCATGGATGAAGGCGACATCACAGTCGTCTTCATGATGGAAGGAGGAGGCCTCGGCCTGTTGGGCTGCGCTTGGGGAGCAGTCGCGGCCATCGCCGGCAACGCCTACTTCGTCAACGTTGGGCTGAGCCTGCGCGCGTTCTTAGGCGACATGGATCTGGACATAGGCTACCCCATCGTTGATCGTATGTACGGCGTATGGAACTGGACAACAATGATATGGGCGATTGCAGTCGGATTGGCTGTAGCTTTGGCGGCGAGCTACTTCCCTGCCAGGCGGGCAGCGCGGCTCGACCCGGCGGAAAGCCTGCGCCGACTGTAGGGCGTGCGAGCAGTGAAGAAGGAGGTCGCAGCATGGGAGTGAGCTATTTGGTCAAGATGGCATGGCGCAATCTTGGACGACATCGCGGCCGCACAATGCTGAGCTTGCTCGCCATCGTCATGGGCGTGTTCGTAGTAGTCATCGCCAAGGGAGTCATCGACGGCATGGTGGGTTCCTGGCTCACATACAGTATCAACCTCGACTCCGGCCATGTTCGGGTCGTTCAGCCCGAATACCGCCTGAAGGAGAGAGTGCTTTCGCTGTCGTACCCGGTTGGCGACGCGGAAATCCCTGCCGATGAGATCATAGGCAAGATCAGGAGTCTACCCGGAGTCCGCGTCGCCGCCGGCAGAATCAGATTCGGGATGATGCTGACTGCCCAGGAGACTCAGGAAGCGGTAGTTGGAATCGGAGTTGACTTCGCACAGGAAGAGAGAGCAATCCGTCTGAGCCAGTTCGTGAGGGGGCGCAGCGCGACCCGCGATGCGTCGGATGACGCAGGCCGGTTACCCGAGCCAGGCGCTCGCGAAATCCTGCTGGGCCGAAGCCTCATGGCCAAGCTCGGCGTCGAGGTCGGCGACCGGGTGAACGCCTTATTCTCCACGTCCTTCGGGTCGCCCAGAGTCGCCACGTTCCGCGTTTCCGGAAAGATGGCGAGCGGCCTTAGGATGCTGGACGAATCGACCGCGTACATCCCGCTGGACGTGGCCATGGGGTTGCTTGACATGGATGGGTCTGTTACCGAGGTAGTTGTGTTCGGAAAAAGCGCCGGGCTTGCATCGAGACTTGAGGCCGAGGTCCGCCGGGCGCTGGCGGAGATGGCCGGCGCATCGGCAGGGTCCGGTGCGTCCGTGAGCGCGGGCGCGTCGCTGCGCGGACTCGCCGTTGTGCCCTGGAACGAGCACAATGAGTTGATCGCTTTCGTCAGCAAGGCTGAAGCCATATACACCGTCATTTACGTATTCCTCGTGATCCTTGCGTCGTTCGTAGTGTTCAACACCCAGCTCATGGTAGTGTCGGAGCGAACCTGCGAAATCGGCATGCTGTCGGCGCTGGGGCTGTCGCCGGAGTCTGTGCGCCGCCTTTTCACGATCGAAGGCGCCATACTAGCAGTAGCGGGCAGCGCAGGCGGCGCCCTTCTGGGGGCCGTCTTCAACGTGTGGTTCGGCAGAGTCGGAATCGACCTGACAGGCGTCACCCAGGCAATGAGCAGCGAGATACTGCTCACTCCCCGGCTCTATCCGATAGCCGACTACCGAGTTCTTCTCTACTCATTCGTGTTGGGCGTGGCAGTTACCACGATGGCTGTTTACATCCCGGCGAGGGCTGCGGGAGCGCTCAAGCCCACGGAGGCCCTGCGCATTGTGTGACGGGTAAGCTGCAGCCTAGGCAGGCATCGTGCGTGCCTTGGGATCACACTCATGGGGATTGCGCTCGGCCAAGACCACAGAACAGTTACTGGATAAGCCAGCGACAGGAAGACATCGAGGCGGTTCGCATTGCGACAACCATACATCGACGAACAGAAGAGACAGCGAGTGATTCGAGCCAGCATCGAGGAGTTCGCCAAGGGCTATGAGGTTGCGTCTACCAACGAGATCGTCAGGAAAGCCGGGATCTCCAAGGGGTTGCTCTTCCACTACTTCGGCAATAAGAAGAATCTCTACATGAGCGTTTTCAGGGAAGTAGTGCAGCAGACAACCGAGGCGCTGTTCTCGCGCTTAGGCGAGCTACCGGGCGATGTGATCGAGCGCATGATACGGCTTGCCCTGACTAAGCTGGAGCTATACCGGGATGACCCCAGAGCGTGGCTCTTCCTCGCGGATGCCGTGGCCAACCCTCCCGTTGAGCTCAAGCAGGAGATACGGTCGGTGCAGTCCGAGTTAACTCACTCCGGCATGAAGACGTTCCTCGACGGCATTGACTTCGCCGGGTTGCGCTCCGATGTGGAGCCGGCCCAGCTCCTCAGATTCGTCCAGGTTCTCCTGAAAGGCCTGGAACAGGAGTACCTGGGCATGGGCGACCTTGCCGCGCTCGACTGGGACGAAGTCATGAAGGAATTCGTGATCTACACCGAGTTGCTCAGGACAGGCATAGGTCGCCCGCGCGAACCGAATCGCGATCCGCATATGGGATAGTGATTGGCACGGCCTGGGCGAGGACATTGCAGGAATCCACCCGTCCATTACCGAAGCTACCCCGGGCGCCGTTTTCCATAGTCGCCTAAGCGCGAAAGTACTAGGGCGCCAGAGTGGTTCAGTATGAGAACAAGCAATATCGTGTGGCGTTCGCAGGAGCTGAAGTGCCACCGGAAAGCCGCAGCGTGGCTGAAGCCGGTCGCCTGGTGCATCGTACTGGCCCTACTCACCGGGTCGGGCAGTACAGCCGGGTCACTCGCGTCTGCATCGCGGATCCTGGTGATAGCCCCACATCCAGATGACGAGACTCTAGGGGCAGGGGGACTGATCTACACGGCCTGCCGGCGAGGCGCGCAGGTGAAAGTCGTCTTCATGACGATGGGCGACGGATCCGGCGCTGCGGCAGGCATACTGTTTGGTACAGGGCGGCCTTCGCCCGATCACATGATGGCTCTCGGACGCACACGCCACTGCGAAGCCATCGCTGCATTGGCCACACTGGGCGTGGCTGCAGAAGATGCTGTCTTCCTGGGCTACCCCGACGACGGGCTTGCCGACATCATAGACAACCAGCACTGGCGACCGAACGATCCGTACATGTCGAAACACACAGGTTGTGCCTCCACTCCGTACGCATGCGTGTTCACGCCAGGCGCGGAGTACTGCGCCTCAAGAATAGTGAGCGACCTTTCAACGATACTAGCTGAGTACATGCCGGACCTGGTGCTCGTTCCCCACCCGCTCGACACGCACGGCGACCACTGGGCCAGCTATGCTCTCACCATGTACGCAATCGAGCAACAGAACTACGTAGAGCTTGCCGGAGCGAACGTGCTCGCCTACATGGTGCACGCCGGCGCCGACTGGCCCCAGCCGTGGGGGTACCGGCCCGATCTGCCGCTAGACCCGCCCCGTTGGCGTGGTTCGCCTCAAGCAGTATGGATACGCACTGCGTTGACCGAGGATGCAGTTGCCGCGAAGCTCAGGGCGC
>CAYZHL010000043.1:4625-5814 GCA_964478095.1 uncultured Clostridia bacterium
TAAGAGCCAGCTGGCCAGCGTATCGGCTTTTCTGAAGAGCTTCGTCAGAAGCAACGAGCTGTTCTCTTCAGTGCCCGTGATCGACTTAGCTTCGCGCAATGAATCCGGCCCGGCGCACGAGGATCACGCCCTGTTGGGTCGGCCCGACCCGCGTCCATTCCGGGTTCTCCCGCCCAGCGGCGAGATCAGGTCCGTTGTGGCCAATCGGACCAAGGACGGCATCGCTGTAACAGCAACCCTCGCGTGGCCGCCCAGCCCCTCGATGACATATCGACTTCAGATGGTGTCGCCGGTTCCGACCGAAGCGCTGTCCGAACGGCTGTGCGGAGAGCGGCACCCGTCGGTCAAGGAGCTGACCTACGAGATCACCCCTTCAGACATATGGCGTAGGCCCTGGGCGGCAACGTTTCTGATCCCACTGCACTACCCGGAATCTTTGGGCGCCAAGGCGCTGATTGAGGTGGTCACTCTCCACCGCGGAGCCATCGTTGACCGCTCGGGGTGGATCCTGCTGCGTATGTGATCCGCGGAGTATCCAGTTGGACGTATCTTCTGCTCTGTATGAGCGCCCCGGTAAGTACCAGCACGCGTACTGCGAGGACATGGACCGTGGGGGAGATATCAGGGTCATATGCAACCTGCGCGCGAATCACGACTGGATGAGCACGCTCCTGCATGAGCTGGACCACGGAGTGTACTTCAAGTACATCGACCCCCGCCTGCCCTACCTGCTCCGCGAGCACGCCCACCTGCTCACCACGGAAGCGGTGGCCATGGTCATGGGCAACCAGACCTACGATGCTCGCTGGCTGGCCGAAATCGCAAGCGTCGGTGCAGCTCCAGTCGGCAATCGCCCAGCGCTTCGGAACTAAGTCGCTCGCCCGCACGCCGCAAGCCGGTCAGTGGTTGATCGACTCGGTGCTAAGCCCCGGGGCGAAGTGGCACTGGAACGAGATGATCCGGCGATCCACAGGCAGCGGCCTGAGCGAACAGCCCTTCGTCCGAGCCCTAGAAGCATTGAAGGAGTGAACGCAGCCGATGAAGCCGATCTTCCGACCCTACCAGAACGAAGAAGACTACTGGCGTATGCGCGAGTTCCTGCGCCGGGTGTTCAGGGTTAACAACAGGCTCGAGAGGAGCTGGCATGTTGCCCGGCTGGATTATGCCCGCTGGCATCTCTGCCTCAACT
>CAYZHL010000043.1:5824-6874 GCA_964478095.1 uncultured Clostridia bacterium
AGGTGCGCTTGGAAGATATCGCCTATCTATGGGAAACTGACTGCGAGGGCAGCCGGGAGCGGGAGATAGTCTCGATTGTCATGCCCGAAGGGGGCCCGGGCGAAGCCCATCTCATGGTTCATCCTGACTTCGACACGGCTGAGCTAGAAGAGGAGATGCTGTCCATCGCCCAGGAGCGCCTGGCGGCGAGCGGCCCTGACGGATCGCGCAGGCTATGCGTGTGGTCGTCCGGGCTGAATGCGCTTCGTCAGTCTATCCTGAGCGAGAGGGGCTTCGAAAAGCGCAGCGCCGCTGAACACCAGTGGCGTCGCGACCTGGACCAGCCCATACCCGGCGCACCGGTGGCCCCTGGGTATACCATTCGATCTCTAGGCGACGGCCTGGAGCTCCTTGAGCGCTGCTACGCATCGGGGCTGGGCTTTCATGAGGGCGACATAAACACTGCCGTCGAGAACAGGGATGATCCCGCCTGGTACCGGAACATCCAGAACGCGCCGCTGTACCGCCGCGACCTTGATCTCGTGGCTGTCGCGCCCGACGGCGCGATAGCAGCGTTCTGCACTATCTGGTTTGACGACGTGACTCGCAGCGCCTACGTCGAACCGCTGGCCACAGTGCCGGCCCATCGCCGCCTCGGCCTGGGAAGGGCGCTCCTCACGGAGGGCCTGCGGCGACTTCATCGCATGGGCGCAACCAGGGCGTTCGTCGGCGGGTTTGGCCCCGCAGCCAACGCCCTCTATGAGTCAGTCATGGGGCCTGAACACGAGCTTTACGAACCGTGGGTGAAGAAGTGGTGATGGTTCGGGTGCAGACACCTCGACTCTGATCGACGATCCTCGGGCCCGCGGAGTCTCACGGCGCGGTGCTTCTACGACCTGGAACGGCATCACCAAAGCGCACACGACAAGCAGCGCAACCACCGATCCTCCCAGCCTCGCCGCGGGAGGATCTTGCGCGTGCCCGAGCTCGATCAGACGCCTGCGCATGACTTTGGCGGACGCGCCTGCGGAGACCGCCGCCACCGCCCAGGTCGGCTCGGCGCTGCGACGC
>CAYZHL010000043.1:6933-14259 GCA_964478095.1 uncultured Clostridia bacterium
TGGGCAATCCCGAGCTCTCGGCCGGCCACCCACACCAGCGGGTTGACGAAGAAGACCGCTTTGGCCGCCGCGGGAAGCCAGTTCCATGCCAGGTCTCTCCTCTTGATGTGCGCCAGCTCGTGCGCAAGCGCCAATCGCAAGTTCTCGCGACGCGCCGAAGCCAGCAGATCCGAAGGGACAACCACGACGTACCCTTTCGATCGTCGCAGGAGCATCGGAACACACGCCCAATCGGCGACCACCGCGCCCGGGCGCGCACTGATTCCCATCTTCCGGCAAAGCTCAACTATCACCTCGTCAAGCTCAGCATCGCGCACCGGCGCGCAGCGCGCCGCTATCGAACGCGATCTGCCGAGCGCAGCCAGGATGCTTACCGCGATCGCCGCCGCGCCCACAATCCAGAGAGCCATCACGGGCCGACTCAGCCGGATCAACAGATCGGCACGTGTAGGTAGATCCGCGGCGAAACGTTGCGATACCACGCGCGCCAGGACGGTTCTGGCACGCGGCAGCCAAGCGAGGTCTATCTGAGGAGCCGCCAGAAGCTGAAGAAAGGGTTTGAGAAGCCCAAGCCTCCACAGCCAGCATCGGGTGTTGGCGCGGATGCGCGGAAAGGCCCTGCACAGGACACACACCGCCGCCAACGCCGCGCTTCCCTGCCATAGCGCGCCCCACATGGGGCCAGCCCATCTCTGCGGCATGACCACGAGTAGCAAGTCATACAGGTTAGCTCTCATTCCCTACCCCTGCCCCTTCCCTCCCGCGACTCGAGTTCCTCCACAATGCGCTTGAGGTCTTCCAACTCCTCCGGGCTTACCGCGGCGTCTTCCGTGAGGTACGCCACGAAGGGCGAGAGAGTGCCCCCGAGAGTCTTCTCCACAAACCCGCGGACCACCCCGCGCATGAGCTCTGAACGAGAAAGACAAGGAGAATACTCGTTTGCCGCTCCCGATTCGGACCTGGTGAGATACCCTTTTGCCCTGAGCCTTTCCATCATGGTCAGGACCGTAGTTCGGGCAAGGCCGCGATCCTTGCCGTAGCTCTCAGCCGCCTCGCGCACAGTGATCGGCGCACTCTCGGTGATGAACCGCAGCAGCTCAAGTTCCTGATCGCCCAAAGGCGGTAACTCCATCCCTGCCACACCTCCATCCTACCCGTTTCGCCTCAACATGGCCCTCCTGCCGCAGCATGGAACTATATCTGTAGTCAGTATACGAATCCCGTGAGACGGTGTCAATGAACACGCATCGAGTCGCGTGCACCCAGCCCCGCTTGGGCCTCGGCTGAGCGCTCCGCTGTGTTTCCGGCGTGCCATGCCGCAAACCCATAATCGAGAAGACCGGCGCATCCCGCTGCGCGTGCTTCGTCGGTAAGCGCATGCATGATCACACAGACGAGACGAACGCCATCCGCTCTCGCAGTCGCTATCAGATGATAGCCTGCGGCATCCGTGTGGCCTGTCTTGAGCCCATCGCATCCGGGATACCTGCCGAGCAACGGGTTCGTATTGTTCATGATGAACAGAGGATGGTTTCGGAACACCTTGCTCCGGGTGCGACTCCACTCAAGTATCGCCGGGTGGCCGAGGGCCTCGAGCGCCAGGCAGGCCATGTCGAAGGCCGTGGTGTAGCCGTGGCCCTCGCCTTGCTCTGCCGGCAGACCTGTAGCATTCACGAACCGCGTGTTCCGCATTCCCAGTTCGCCGGCTCTTCTCATCATCAGCGCGACGAACTGCCTCTCACTCCCGGCAAGATGCTCGGCCACAGCAACCGCCGAGTCATTTGCCGACGCTATCATCACCGACTCCAAAAGCTGCCCCAGAGTGTACCGCTCGCCTGCTCCCAGCCACACTCGGGATCCTCCCATGGACGCCGCGTGCCTGCTCACCGTGACAAGGTCCATCATGCTCGCGTGGCCGCTCTCCACCGCTTCCGCCGCCAGCAGAACAGTCATCAGCTTAGCGAGGCTCGCAGGAGGGATTCGCCTCTCAGGGCTCTGCTCGTACAGAATCTCCCCAGAATCGGCCTCTACCACTATGGCCGATACGGCAGCGCCCAGGCCAATGCCCGACCGCATCGGCCGCATCGGCCGCATCGGACTGTGTATTCGCCACGCTGACCCGGCAAGCGCCACAATGGCAATGAGCGCCACAACTGCAGCGAGCGCCCGCGCAACCACGACTGTGATCGTGACCCAACCGCCGCGCCTCAGCATTTCCGCCAACCCCCCGAAGATCGCCGAAGGGTAACGGCGCCGCCCCGATGCGGGACGTAACGCGCCGGGCGGACTATGCCGATTGGCGTCTGTTCGCATGATTGTCCGAGGGGGTTGTCGGCAAGAACCTCTGCGAGAAACGCGCACTCAGGGCATCCCGACGAAATCCCCAGCACCGTGACTCCCAAGTCGTTTGCATCGATGATCGCCACCGGCGCCCCTGTGGCTCTACTAACGGACTCCGCCACTTCATCGGGTTCCGAAGGGCCAAGGATCGCGTAGCGGTTGTAGGGCGGCAGAGTATAGTCGCACGGTCCGTCGATTGCAGCAACGTTGCATCCGCACACCCGGTAGAACACCCCCCGGGCGCCGAAAAGCCTGGCAACCCCTGCCACGGCGGCGGCAGCCGTGACCCGGAGTAGGCCCGCTTCCCTGATGGCGAGCTCCATCGTCCACGGGCTCCCGAGCCCGATCCCATAGGGCGACTTGTGCACGAACTCGGCCAGAACACAAGCAAGCCATGAAGGCTCGATCTGACTGATAGGGTAAGCTCTCTGCTGAGTTATCGACACTACCTTCTCGCTTATCACCAGCATGTCATCACGGTGCAGCAGAGGCCGTGCGTATCTATGAACCACATCGACGATGTCGTCTGCTGCCGTGACGACGTGAGTCCTGATTGGAATGCGCGCGTAGACGCGCCCGGCGACATCTACCGTTAGCCTCTTCCCGCGGTTGACCCGCAGCTTCCTCGTTCTGCCCATCCTCGTGCTCCCCCGCTCCCACGCAACCTGCAGCCATTGTGCCTACTGCTGTAGTCAAGTGTAGCACAGACTAACCTTGTAGTCAATGGTTCACCAGTTTGGACGCGGGGTTCTGTCAATGTCGGGCTGACTGCAGGCAGTTCGGGCGGGATCGGTCGTCGACAGACGTGCAACCTGAAGACGTCTACATGCCGTGAAGATGGCACGCCGAGAAGTGCCCGTCGCTCACTTCCACTGCCTCGGGTTTGACCTTGCTGCAACTCGCAAGGCGACGCGGGCATCTTGGGTGGAAAGGGCAGCCTGAGGGTGGGTTGATGGGGCTGGGCGGCTCTCCTTCCAGCTTGACCTGGCCAAGCTTTCGGTCCTTCGGGTTCCAGCTGGGGACGGCCGACATCAGCGCCTGAGTGTAGGGGTGAGCCGGATTGTCGAACAGCTCAGTAGCGGGCGCCGACTCTACGACGTTGCCGAGGTACATCACCATGATCCTGTCGCTCATGTGATGTACCACGTCGAGGTTGTGGGAGATGAAGATGAGCGCCATGTTGGTGTCGCGCTGTATGTCTTTGAGCAAGTTGATGATCTGGCTCTGAACCGATACGTCCAGGGCCGAAGTGGGCTCGTCGCATATCAGAAGCCTTGGGTTGACCGATATCGAACGGGCTACGGCGATTCTCTGTCGCTGCCCGCCAGAGAACTCGTGCGGATATCGCTGCGCATATTCGGGGTACAGCCCCACTTTCATCAGCAGTTCCGCTACCCGCTCGTCCATCTCCTTCTTGCTGGCAAGCAGCCTATGAGTGTGGAGAGGTTCACGTATTGTGTCGCGAATAGTCATTCTGGGGTCGAGCGAGTCGAACGGGTTCTGGAAGATCATCTGCACGTCTTTTCGGAATACCGGCTCCAGTCGTCTATCGATCTTCGCGGAGATATCGTGACTGGCCCCGCTTGGGTCGCAATACGTGATGCTGCCGGCCGTGGGCTCGTAGATCTTCACAATCGCCCTTCCGAGCGTGCTCTTGCCGCAGCCCGACTCGCCGACGATCCCGATCGTCTCGCCTTGACTGATCTCCATGTTGACGTTCTCCAGCGCCCTCACCCAGCCGCTGACCTGCAAGAACACCCCCGACCTTATCGGGAAGTACTTCTTGAGGTTTCTGGTGGATATGATCTTCATCTGTCATCACCCTCCTCCAGCAGCCAGCAGGCAACGGTGTGGCCGGGCGCCGGCTCAAACTCGGGAGGCGGAATCTCCTTGCATTTCGCCATGGCCCTCGGGCACCTGGGATGGAATCTGCAGCCTTCCGGGAACTCGTATGCTCTCGGAACGTAACCTTCGATATACGGCAAGTCCCTCCCCTTGTACTCTCGCCTCACGCGCGAGGTCAGCAGTCCGGACGTATACGGATGGATGGGATTGTCAAACAGCTCCACTACGGGCGCCTTCTCCACAACCTTGCCTGCGTACATCACATGCACTCGGTCAGCGATCTCAGCTACCGTGCCGAGGTCGTGGGTTATGAAGATGATGGAACCGCGGTACTGGCTCTGCAAGTCCTGCATCAGGTTGAGAACCTGCGCCTGAATGGTGACATCCAGCGCAGTCGTGGGTTCATCGGCGATAATCACGTCAGGGCTGGTTATGAGCGCCATCGCGATCATGATCCGCTGGAGCATGCCGCCGCTCATCTCGTGAGGGTACTCATCGTAGCGCTTCTCAGGCTCTGGAATATGGATCGACTTCAAGGTGTCGATGATCCTCTCCTTAGCTTCGCGGTCATCCCATGGCATGTGTGCCTTCGCGACTTCCATCAGCTGAAGCCCCACGGTGTAAAGGGGATCGAAAGCCGACATGGGTTCCTGGAATATCATGCTGATCTGCTTGCCGCGGACATGGCGGTATTCCGTCTCGGCCAGGCCTACGAGGTTCCGACCGCCAAACACGATCTCGCCTTCAACCTTCGCAGGCGGGGCCTTGACCAGGCCGAGTATGGAGTGGGCCGTAACGCTCTTCCCGCATCCCGACTCGCCCACTAGGGCCAGGACCTCGCCACGGTCAAGATGGAAGCTGATGTCGTCGACCGCCCGCACGACGCCTTCGGGAGTCCGGAAGTAGGTCTTGAGGTTGCGCACAGTCAGAATCCGTTCGTGTTCACGTTCACGTCCGCGCTCGCGTTCATATTCACGTCCGCGTTCACGCTCAACCGCGCCTGTCATATCTTCTCAACCGTCCTGTATGGATCGACCGCGTCCCTCAGCGCGTCGCCGACGAAGTTGTATGAGAGCACGGCAATCATGATGAATATCCCGGGTATCATCAACCATGGGTGAGATTCGAGTTCGCTCAATGACTGGGCTTGTTTCAGCAACAGCCCCCAGCTAGTCATGGGTTCCTTGATGCCGAGCCCCAGGAAGCTGATGGCGCTCTCGCCGAGGATCATCCCGGGGATCGACAGGGTGGACACAACAATAAGGTAACTCAGGGTGTTCGGTATCAAGTGCCTCGTGATTATCTTGATGCATGGAACGCCTGTGACTCGGGCTGCCAGGACGAATTCCTTCTCCCGGAGGCTCAGCACCATTCCACGCATGACTCTGGCTACCCCCATCCAACCGATCAGAGAGAGCACTGTCACTATTCCGAAATACACCCATGTGCTCGGCCAGCTCGGGGGGAGAATCACGGCCAGAGCCAGCCACAGGGGGATCCTCGGAAACGACCTGAGCAGCTCGATGAAACGCTGGATCAGTACATCGATCCACCCCCCGTAATAGCCGGAGAGCGATCCCACGATAGCCCCGATGAACACGCTCAGGAAGGTGCCGAGCAGGCCCACGGTCATCGACACCTGGCCTCCGACCACTACCCGGGAGAACAGATCGCGTCCGAATCTATCGGCGCCGAACAAGAGCAGCATCGCTCTGTCGGGCGACTCCTCGACGCCGAACAGATGCAGGTTGGTCTTGAACAGCCCCCAGAACTTGTATTCCTCTCCCCGCACAAAGAACCTAACAGGCACCACACTGCCTGTGTCTTCAGCGAAGACCACCTGGTAGGTGACTGGGTCTCTGCTTTTCTGCATCGCGCGGATATGGGGCCCGCGCCACTTGCCGCCCTCATCGACCAGCCTAATCTTTGAAGGAGGCGCGTACACGAAGTTCCGGTGGGTCTGGGTAAAGTCGTACGGGGCCAGAAAACCTGCAAACAGTATCGCCAGATACAGCACTGCCAGCACAACCAGGCCGAATACACCCAGCTTGTGCTTGCGGAAGCTCCTTATGATCCTCGCCGTGGTTCCTTCCATTTGGGCCACTCCTAGCTCATACGGATTCTCGGATCGAGAAAGGCCAGTGCTATGTCGGCAAGCAGGTTCCCGATCTGTGTGATGAGCGCGATGAACATCAAGAAAGACATGACCAGGTATTGATCGTGGTTGAGCAGAGCGTTGTAGAAGAACGGCCCCATCGTCGGAAGGTTCAGCACAATGGCCGTTATGATCGTCCCGCTGAATATGTTGGGCAGTTCAGCACCGGCGATGCTCACCATTGGGTTGAGCGCGTTCTTGATGGCATGTCGCCTTACAGTCTTCTCATCGAGGCCGTGCGCTCTGAGGGAGGTGATGAACGGCGACCCCACGATGTCGAGCATGTTTCCTCTCATCACCCTCATCAACCCTGCAAGACCGCTGACGCCAACCACCAGAAGCGGCATCCACAGATGCTTGAGCAAGTCTATGAGCTTGGCGAAGCTCCAGGGCGCACCGATGAACCGGGTGGAGAACAATCCCCCAATCGATGTCGAACCCATCCTGAGCATGAAGTACATGAGTATGAGTGCGAAGAAGAAGTCGGGGATGGATATCCCGATGAATCCGACGACGGTCATGGCGTAGTCGGCGGGCGAATACGGATGCAGAGCTGAGTATATGCCCATGGGAACAGCCAGGATCCACTGAAACACGATGGTTGCCAGAGCGATGAATACGGTCCAGCCCATCCGCTCAAAGATCAGCTCGCCCACGGGGCGCTCGTATGCGAAGGAGTAGCCGAAGTCCCACTTGGTGATTATGTTCTTAATCCACATCAAGTACCTGACGTAGGCCGGCTTATCCAGGCCGAGCCTTTCCCTGAGCAGCCTGATCTGCTCCGGCGATATCCGGGGGTTGTCCAGGTACTGGCTGACGAAATCGCCTGGCTGGAGCTCAGTGATCCCGAAGCAGATCATCGATACCAAGATCATCATGGGAATCATGATCAACAGCCGTCTTGCTGTGAACGCCCACATCGATTCGTTCACTCCTTGGCGCAACTCACAAGCTCACCCGCAGGCCGGGAAAGACGGGGGGAAGCC
>CAYZHL010000044.1:0-14020 GCA_964478095.1 uncultured Clostridia bacterium
GGCTTCCTCGATCGATATCAGTTTGAGGGATAGCATTGGACTTGAAGGAAGTGTATCGCCGCAAACTGATATCGATCGAGGAAGCCGCTCAGAAGATCGAGTCCGGTCAGTCCATAGTAGTCGCCATGTGCGCGGCGGAACCTCCCGGACTGCTTGGGGCGATTTCGTCTCGCAAGGATGTGCTCGTGGACGTGACTATCATGTCTTGCCTGCTCATGAGGGACTATGATTTCCTGAGGCCCGAGATGCGGGGGCATTTCCTCAATGAAGCATGGTACTACGGCCCGCATTCATACAGGGCCCACCCGGGCGGCACTGTTACGTTTCTCCCCAACCATCTGCACGAGTGTGGCCTAAAGAAGAAAGAGCTCGACCCTCCTGACGTATTCTGGGGCACTGCCACACCGCCCGATAAGAACGGCTACATGTCCCTTTCACTCAGCCTCACCTACGAAAAGCCGATGATCCAGGCGGCCAAGATGGTCGTGCTGGAGATCAACGAGAACCTCCCGCGTACGCTGGGCGATACCCATATTCATATCTCGCAAGTGGACTACGTGGTGGAAAACACCGTGCCGCTTGTGGAAACGCAGCCTATCGAGCCTTCGGACGTGGAGATGGAGATCGGCAGGAACGTAGCGTCGCTGATCGAGGACGGAAGCACACTGCAACTGGGAATCGGGGGCATCCCCAATGCCGTCACGGCGTGCCTCATGGACAAACATGACCTAGGCATTCACACAGAAATGATAACCGATGGCATGGTGGACCTGTTCAACGCGGGGGCCGTCACCGGCAGGCGGAAGACGCTGTGGCCGGAGAAGATGGTCGGCTGTTTCGCGTTGGGCACCAAGAAGCTGTATGACTTCATCGACGATAACCTCGGAGTGGAGCTACACGGCGGGCATGTGACCAATGATCCGTGGACCATCGGACGCAACTACAAGATGGTGAGCCTCAACACCACTCTGCAGGTAGACCTCACAGGCCAGGCCAACTCCGAAACCCTCGGCGCCAGGCAATACAGCGGCGGAGGCGGCGCCCTCAATACGTGCATGGGCGCGCAGATGTCGCCGGGGGGCAAGTCGATTCTGGCGCTCAGGTCGACGGCCAAGGGCGGCACGGTATCGACGGTAGTTCCGTGCTTCAAGGACGGGCAATCGGTCACGATCCCCAGAGCTGATATCGACTACGTGGTAACTGAATACGGCATAGCTCATCTCAAATCGATGAATGTGCGCAGACGTGTAGAGGCCCTGATCGCCATCGCGCACCCCGACTTCCGCGAATGGCTCCGGTCGGAGGCAAAGGCACTTCAATACATCTTCTAGGATGGAGGCAGTCCTGATGGAGCGTTATGCACGAGTCATTGGAACAGGCCAGTATAGACCCGAAATCGAGATCACTAACGGCGAAATCGCTGCCAGAGTCGACAAGGCTAACCCCGGGCTCGGCGCGGTGGTATACAAGTTCGAGCAGAACTCCGGCATCCGGCGGCGCTTCTACGCCCCCAGGGAGTGGGCCACTTCCGACTTGGCGGTTCGGGCAGCACAGGCGGCGCTGGATGACGCAGGGATGAAGCCCGAGGATATCGACCTGATCATACTGGGCACCGACAGCCCCGACTACATCACTCCTGCTACGTCCGTTGTGGTCCAGCACAAGCTGGGCGCGGCAAACGCAGGCACTTACGACGTGGGCTGCGCGTGCGCATCATTCCCGACTGCCATGGCGGCAGGCGCCGGCCATTTGGCCACCAACAAGTGGATGAAGAACGTGCTTGTTATCGGGGCATACATGATGAGCAAGCTTGCCGATCCTGCCGACTTGATGTCGTTCTTCTATGGCGACGGGGCAGGCGCCGCAGTGCTCACCGTAGGCGACAAGCCTGGATTCATAACGTCGTCATTCCTAGCGGACGGCCAGTATTACAAGGCGTGGGGCATCTACTCGGGCGGAACTGCCGAGCCGGCCACATGCGAGTCTGTGGAGGCAGGGCGAACCAAGGTCCGTCTGATGGATAAGTACCCCGCTGAGGTGAACCATGAAGGCTGGCCCAAGCTCGCCCGCATGCTCGCGCAGCGCGGCGGATTTAGCCTGGATGAGGTGGACCAGTTCATATTCACCCAGGTCAATCAGGGTTCGGTCGGAGTAGTAATGGAAGCGCTCGGGCAGCCTGTCGAGAAGGCTCATTGCATTATGGGCGACGTTGGGTATACGGGCTCGGCCTGTATACCCATGGCGTTCGACGACGCGATGAAGAAAGGCAAGGTCAAGCCGGATGATCTGGTGGTGCTGATCGGATCAGGAGTGGGCTACAACCAGGCGGGGGCGGCCTTTAGGATGTAGCGACACCAATGCGTGTTGCTTGTGGAGCTAGATGTGAAGCAGAGCCTAAAGATAGCTTCCAATGCGTACGTCTTGGAAAACGGCAGGATAGCTCTGGAGGGGACAGGTCCGTCCATGTTGAATGATTCTCATGTACGGAGGGTCTATCTTGGAGCATAGACCCGATGTATTGCCAAACCTGTAAGAACATTTCGAAATCACGGAGGTAGAGAAGCATGAAGGAAGCCGTCATCGTCTCTGCTGCGAGAACCGCTATCGGCACTTTCAGCGGCACTCTCGCGAACACGTCGGCGTCTGAGCTCGGCGCCGTAGTCGTCCGGGCCGCGCTGGAGCGGGCCAAGGCGGAACCCGGGGCTGTCGACGAGGTGCTCATGGGCTGCATCCTCCAGGCGGGTCAGGGCCAGAACCCTGCGCGCCAGGCCGCGCTCAAGGCCGGGTTGCCGACTGAGATTCCCTGCACGACCATTAACAAGGTATGCGGATCCGGGCTGAAGTCTGTAGCGCTGGCCGCCCAGTCGATTATTGCGGGCGACGCCGAAGTCGTGGTTGCGGGCGGAACTGAGAACATGAACCTCGCTCCATACATGCTCGACAAGGCGCGCACAGGATACCGAATGGGCCACGGCCAGCTTATCGACTCGATGATCCACGACGGCCTTTGGTGCATCTTCGGCGACACACACATGGGTATCACTGCGGAGAACCTGGCTGAGCAGTATGGAATCTCCCGTGCTGAGCAGGACGAGTTCGCCGCGGCCAGCCAGGCCAAGGAAGCGGCGGCAATAGAGTCCGGCAGATTTGCCGACGAGATTGTGCCGGTGATGCTCCCTCAGCGCAAGGGCGACCCGATCAGATTCGACAAGGACGAGCACGTCAGGCCGGGTACGACAGTCGAGTCGCTCGCGAAACTCAGGCCGGCCTTCAAGAAGGACGGGACGGTCACTGCGGGCAACGCGTCCGGCATCAACGATGGCGCTGCAGCGGTAGTGGTCATGTCGGCCGATCGAGCGAAAGCAATGGGTCTGGCGCCGCTCGCGAAGATCAAGGCATATGCTTCCGCCGGTGTGGATCCGAGCGTAATGGGGATCGGTCCTGTGCCCGCCACCCGAAAGGCGCTGGCCAAGGCGGGGCTGAAGATTGAGGACATGGGGCTGATCGAGGCCAATGAGGCGTTCGCGTCGCAGTCGCTGGCTGTCGGACGCGACTTGGGCTGGGATCCTGCGGTTGTCAACGTGAATGGCGGAGCGATTGCTCTTGGCCATCCCATAGGCGCCAGCGGGGCGAGGATCCTCGTCACCTTGATTCATGAGATGCAGAAGAGAGACGTCAAGTATGGACTGGCCACTCTATGCATCGGAGGCGGCATGGGTATTGCCATGATTGTCGAGAGGTAGCCGGCTTGCGCGCGAGTGACCAGGGCTAGCAAGCCCGCCGGAGCGTGCTGACGCTCTGCCTAGTCTGGGCGTTGGCCGCTCCCGCGGGCAAAACCTGAGGAACCCTGAGAAGCCTCAAGATACGAGGAAGCGCGGAGGATTCGATGTATGGCTCGGGAGACTGTGATCGCGTCGTTCATAATGAGGTTCGTCAAACCTGCGGCCGCTGCCCCGACTGCCGGCGCGGAGGCGGGCGGCTCGGACTCGCATGCGGGCGCGCGGATAGCGGTACGGCACGTTCAGAGTGGATATGAACGGCGTTTCGTCAACCTAGATGATGCGATGGACTTCATCCGCGAAGAGATCCGCCTGCTCGAGCAGGACTAGGGGGTGGGGATGTGTTCGGCCAGCAGGTTGTGAGCGGGCTTTCTGCAGGGTGCCTGTATGCTCTGGCGGCGCTGGGACTTGTGTTGATATACAGGACAATGGACATCGTCAACTTCGCCCATGGCGAGATGGCGATGGTGTCCACCTTCATGGCGCATACGTTCCTGGTCAGACTGGGATTGTCATATATTCTCGCAGCTTGCGGAGCAATCGTGTTCGCATTCGTATTCGGGATGGCCGTGGAGCGAATCTTCCTCAGGCCAATCCAGGGCGGCCCTCTGATTAGCCTGATGATCATGACGCTTGGCCTGTTCATGGTGATGAACGGGGCGGCCGGATGGGTATGGGGTTTTGACCCCGTTAGTTTTCCCCGGGCCGTTTCAGGTCGTCCTATCTGGATCGGGGATTTGATCATCACGCGCGACAGCATCTTGGTGCTCGCGGTGACTATCGCCATGGCGCTCGCTCTATACATGGTGTTGAGATTCACCATGGCAGGGATCGCGATTAGGGCCACCTCTCAGAATTCGCGCGCTTCCCGGCTCATGGGAGTGCCGGTGCCGAAGGTATACGCGCTTACGTGGGGCATCAGCGCAGTGCTGGGGGCCGTGGCAGGCATTCTCATAGCTCCCACCACCTTCCTCAGCCCCAGTATGATGGCTGAGGTACAGATCAAGGCCTTCACCGCGGCGGTTCTTGGCGGTTTTTCGAGCCTGCCCGGGGCTGTGGTGGGAGGACTGCTGCTCGGGGTGTTGGAGAACCTGGTGGCAGGCTATATCTCCACAGAGCTTAAGAGCACGTTTGCCTTCGCGCTGATCGTGGCGGTGCTGTTTATTCGACCAAGTGGGCTACTCGGGACGCCCCCGAAGAGGAAGGTGTGACGCGGCGCGATGGAACGCGAGATCAAGAGTGAGCATAACGGAGGACTGCTGCGGCGCGTCGCCGGCACTGGGCTGGGCGCTAGGTGTCTTCTGGGGTTGGCGCTGATAGTGCTCCCCATTATTCCGTCGGCATTGGGCCGATCGTACGTGGTGTACCTTTACAGCCTGGTCATGGTGTACGTCATCGTGACGCTGGGCCTGAACATTCTGACAGGCTATACCGGCCAGATTTCCATAGGCCATGCCGGATTCATGGCAGTAGCGGCCTATACATCAGCGATTCTGACCGGCAAGTTTGGAGTGCCTTTCCTGTTTGCCTTGATCATCGCATCGCTATTGGCTGCGGTGCTCGGGCTGGGCCTGGGAGTGCCCGCGCTGAGGCTGCACGGCCACTACTTGGCCATCGCGACGCTGGGGTTCGGGGTAGCCGTGGGCCAGCTGTCGGCGTCGTGGGACAAGTTGACAGGCGGCTACCAGGGGATGAAGGCCCCGGTCGCGGCTATCCTGGGGTTTCGGTTCGATACGGACCTGAAATACTACTACCTGGTGCTGGCGTTGGCGTGGCTACTTGTAGAGGCGGCACAGAACATGCTGCGCAGCAGGCCGGGGAGGGCGCTCATGGCGGTGCGCGATAGCGAAGTGGCAGCGCAGGCTATGGGCATCAACCTGGCCAAGTACAAGGTGACCGCGTTTGCGGTGAGCGCGTTTTATGCTGGGGTGGCAGGGGTTCTGCACGCCCATCTCACCAGGTATGTCAGCCCGTACGACTTCAACATGGGCGTGTCGATGACACTGCTCTCGGCGATCGTCGTGGGGGGCCTAGGCAGTGTGCCCGGTTCGATCTTGGGGGCGGTGTTCATGACCATTCTTCCTCATGTGTTCAGCCGGGTGAAGAACCTGCCGCTGATTCTGGCCGGGCTGTCGCTGATCCTGGTCGTGCTGTTCCTGCCTTACGGTTTGGTGAGCCTGCCGTGGAAAATCAAGAGCGCTGCTTTGGGGGCGCGGGCGAGGAGGGCGACCAGGCGTGGCAATGCTTGAGCTTCAGGGCGTGACGGTCAGATTCGGCGGGCTGGTGGCAGTGAACTCGCTCAGCTTCGATGTGCAGGAAGGCACGATTCACGGCCTTATAGGTCCTAACGGCGCCGGCAAGAGCACGGTGTTCAATGTGGTGTCGCGTTTCATCCGGCAGGAATCAGGCCAAATCCATTTCAGAGGGCAGGCTCTCGATTGCGAACCGCACGAGGTCGTGATACGGGGGATCGGGCGCACGTTTCAGAACGTGGAGCTCTTTCGCGGGCAAACGGTGCTGGACAACGTCATGCTTGGGCTGCACACTGCCGGCAAGACCGATGTTCTCGGCGGGGCCTTGCAGACACGGCGTGTCAGGGAGGAAGAAGCGGCGCTCGCGAAACGTGCGTATGAGACTCTCGAGTTTTTGGGGATTGCCGAGTACGCCGGCAGGCGGGCTTACGGACTGCCGTACGGGGTGCAGAAGCTGATCGAGCTCGCAAGGGCATTGGCACTCCGGCCCAGCCTGATTTTGCTGGACGAACCGGTTGCGGGCATGAACCCGACTGAACGCATGGAGCTGGCCAGGGTAATCAGGCAGATCAGGTCGGAGTTCGGCATGACGGTGCTTCTGGTGGAGCACGACATGTCCTTTGTGATGAACCTGTGCGACAGGATCACGGTGATGAACTTCGGCAGCAAGATCGCGGAGGGCGCTCCGGCCGAGGTACAGCAAGACCCGCAAGTCATCCAGGCCTATCTGGGAGAGGAGGAGCAGGATGCTGCAGCTAGATAGCATTGACGTCTCCTACGGCCCGGTTAGCGCATTGAGCGGAGTATCCATGGAGGTTCCAGAGGGCGATATTGTGGCGCTCTTGGGCTCGAACGGAGCGGGCAAATCCACTACGCTGCGTGCGATATCCGGGATCGTGCGCCCGACAAGAGGGACGATTGTCTTCGGCGGCCAGCGTATCGACGGGTTGTCGCCGGAGCGCATCGTCTCCATGGGTGTAGTGCAGGCGCCTGAAGGGCGACAAGTCTTTCCGGAGCTGTCCGTAAGGGAGAACTTGCTTATCGGTACTTACTCGCGCCGCGACAGAAGGCGAGTGCCGGACGACTTCAACCGGGTTTACACGCATTTTCCGATTCTCAAAGAACGACAGGCACAGGCCGCCGGCACGCTCAGCGGAGGAGAGCAGCAGATGCTGGCCATCGGGCGCGCGCTCATGGCCAGTCCTAAGCTGTTGCTGCTCGACGAGCCGTCGCTGGGCCTGGCGCCGCTCGTCACGAAGCAGATCTTTGAGATCATCAGGGCTCTCAACAGAGAAGGAACGACTATTCTGTTGGTGGAGCAGAACGCCCGACTGGCCCTGGCGGTATCGAAGTATGCATACATACTCGAAACCGGCCGTGTGACGCTGGCCGGGAGAAGCGAGGACCTGCTCGCTACTGAGGAGGTGAAGCGGTCGTATCTGGGGGCCGGCCATGCGGCCAGATAGGCGGATGTGTAGGCGAGAATCGGCCGAATATGCGGGCTACTTGGGTTTTCCGGTTCATTGACTCACAATAGATCAGGAGGCTAGAGCATGAAGAGGATTTTGGTATTGCTTTGTGTGGCCATGCTGGCGGTCATGATGACGATCGGCGCGAATGCCGCTGCGGTTCCGGGAATCACTGACAATCAGGTTACCATTGGCGCCTTCCAGGATCAGTCCGGCGCGGCAGCGGTAGTGGGCATCAACATGCGCAAAGGCATGGAGGCCTACTTCAACTGGGTGAACGCACAGGGCGGCGTGAACGGACGCAAGATCAAGTTCATCGTCGAGGACGACGGTTTCCAGGCGGCCCGCGCCATAGCAGCCACCAAGAAATTGGTTGAGCAGGACAAGGTGTTCGCGCTCGTCGGCACGCTGGGCACGCCCGGCGTGGCGGCTACGATCGATTACATAATGGAGAAGCAGATTCCCTCCATCTACCAGGGCAGCGGCATCAGCGCTCTGGCGTTCCCGCCCAAGAAGTACATCTTCCCGGTTCAGCCCAACTTCATCAGCGAGGGCCGCATCGTGGCCACGTACGTGGTGGAGAACCTCAAGATGAAGAGGGTTGCGCTTGCATGTGAGCAGACGGATATCGGCACTGAGGGGCTCCGTGGTGTGCGCGAACAGCTGGCCAACTACAAAATGGCGCCGGTCGAGGTCATCCGCTTCGGCGCCGCCGATGTTGATTTCAGCTCGCAGATTCTCAAGCTCATGAAGGCCAAGCCGGACGCTGTGATCATCTACTCCACTTTGAAGCCTGCGGCCGGATTCCTGAAGCAGGCCAAGGTGATGGGGCTCGAAGCCCAGTTCCTGACGACATACGTCAACGCCGACCCCATCCAGATGCCGGCGCTCGCCGGCGATGCCTGCGTCGGCCTGATCGCGCCCGGATGGGTGCCTGTGCTGGGCAATGACGCTGATTCAACCAAGTATCTCGAGATCTACCAGGCCACCTACCCTAAGGAGATGCCCAGCGCGTTTGCGGCCGCCGGGTTCATCGCCGGTGAGGTGTTCTGCGAAGGTCTGAAGCGCGCCGGCAAGAACCCCACGCGTGATGGCCTGATAGCTGCGATGGAGAGCCTGCGCGACTGGGACGGCATCATGGCCAAGGGCATCAGCTACACTCCGGAATTCCGGTCGGGCAAGGCGTCCATGTACTTCATGAGATTCGCCAAGCCCAAGTTCGAAGCAGGGTCGGTAGAAGTGATATCCGACTGGATCAAGCTGAAGATATGAGGCTCAGCTGAAAGCGCGAGGCTGAGCTGAAAACACGAGGTCAAGAGGAGGGCCGGGCGAAGTGCCCGGCCCTCCTAATCACGCCTGGCTGAATGGTATAATCAAAGCGTGCTATAGGCGAATGGAGCAGCGGCGCTGGAGGTGATGTCGTGGCTCGGAAGGTGCTCGTGGTGGATGATGAGCCTTCCATAGTGGAACTGGTCCGGTTCAACTTGGAGAAGGAGGGCTTTGAGGTTGCGGCGGCTTACGATGGGGAATCGGCGCTCGAAGTCTTCGGATGTGGCCGTTTTGACTTGGTGATCCTGGACCTGATGCTTCCCGGCATGGGCGGGGTCGAATTGTGCCAGGCCATCAGGCGCGTCAGCCAGGTTCCGGTGATAATGCTCACGGCAAAGACAGACGAGTTCGACCGAGTGCTTGGGCTCTCCATCGGAGCCGATGACTATGTGACGAAACCCTTTAGCATGCGTGAGCTCGTGGCGAGGGTCAAGGCGATACTGCGGCGTCAGTCGATGGACTGCCAGGCTAGGTTGGAAGAGCAGAGCGCGCGAGTCTTCCGCGTCCGCGACCTGGTGGTTGACAGTGATAGGTTCGAAGTAGATGTGAGGGGTATGCGTGTTGATTTGACTCCCAAGGAATTCGAGTTGCTCGGATTCATGGCGGCCAATGCCGGCAGGGTGCTTACGCGCGAGATCCTGCTGGAGAAGGTATGGGGATATGATTATCCCGGGAACACGCGCACGGTAGATGTTCACATACGGCGCCTGCGCCAGAAGATCGAGTCCGGCGACAGCCCTGCATACATACATACCGTCCATGGTGTGGGGTACAAGTTGAGTTAAGCTTGCAGTTCTGGATAGAAGGGCGGTAGACGGCCATGATCAGTCTGGGCTATCGTCAGCGTCTTGCTCTCACGTACCTGTTGGTAGCGGTGGTTTCGCTATCAGTGATAGCTGTGTACATGACACGTGCCGCTCGCGGATACCTCCTTGCGCGCGTGGATGATGAACTGAGGGCTAATGCAGAGTTGGCGGCGGAAGCCTTTAGGCCTTCGCTGCTTGAGAGCGCGAGCCGGCAGCGAGACGCATTGTCGGGCATTGACCGGCTGGCAGACTCCATAGGTCGGCGGACCGGGCTGCGGCTGACAGTGATCGCTCCTGATGGCGCGGTTTTGGCGGATTCGCAGGCGGATCCGGCCTCAATGGAGAACCACGGGAGCCGGCCCGAGATACTCGAGGCTGCACGAAGCGGTCTGGGCCTGGCGACCCGCGGCAGCAACAGCCTCGGAGTTCAGCAACGGTACATTGCTATCCCGATCAACACCGCCGACGGCGAGCTTCTGGGGTATGCTCGGGTAGCTATGTCTCTTTCACAAGTAGAGGCATCTTCGGCCGCAGTTCGGCGGTTTGCGTTGTCGGCTGCTGCAGTAGCCGTGATCGCGGGCCTTGCCCTCAGCCTCTGGCTTTCCGCAAGCATCGGCCGTCCGCTGAACGATCTGGCGACCGCTGCGCGTGAGATCGCCCGAGGCCGGTTCGGCAGGCGCCTTCCCGAGAAGGGCGCCGTTGAACTACGGGAGCTTGCGGCCTCTTTCAATTTCATGGCAGACGAGTTGGAGCGGAACACCGGCGAGCTCATGGATCGGAAGAATCGCATGGAGGCTATATTGCTGGCGATGACCGACGGCGTGGTCGCCGTCGACAGCTCACACTGTGTTATTCTGGTGAACCGTGCCGCCTGTGAAATACTGGGCATACCGGAGCGCGCTGCCGTAGGTAGGCATGTTTTGGAGGCCTCGCGCAATCGCGACCTGGCGGAAGCGCTCGAGGCCGGCGCTGCCGGCCAGTATGACGTGCGCGAGATTAGGCTGGCTTCGCCCGGGCCTCGCTGCGTGAGGGTCCATGCGGCGCCGATCCGGCAGGCGTCGTCAGCCCATGGGGGCGCCGTCGCCGTCTTGCAGGACATATCAGACCTGCGCCGGCTTGAACGGGTCCGTCGCGACTTTGTGTCCAACGTCTCGCATGAGTTGCGGACTCCGATAACGTCCATAAAGGGGTCTGTCGATACCCTACTGGACGGGGCAATGGACGACCCGGAAGCACTGCCCCGGTTCTTAGGCATCATTGGGCAGGAAACGGATAGACTTGCACGCATCGTCGCGGATCTCTTGGAGCTATCTAGGCTCGAATCGAGCGGAGAGGTCCCATTCGCGACGCCTATCTCGCTCCGCGCTGCAGTGGACGCGGCCGTGCAGGTTGTGGCTTGCCGCGCCGATGCGAAAGGGATACGTGTTTCTCTCGGCATCCCCGAGGACCTGCCCGAGCTCGCAGCGGATGAATCTCTCGTGTGCCAGGTGTTGATCAACCTGCTGGACAACGCGGTCAATTACACGCCCGATGGAGGCGAGATTTCTGTCAATGCGTCGTGCGAGACGCGAGAGAGGGTGCGCGTGGATGTGTCGGATACTGGACTCGGGATTGCTCCTGAACACCTGCCGCGGGTGTTTGAGAGGTTCTACCGGGTCGATAAGGCTAGGTCGCGCCAAGCGGGCGGCACAGGGCTGGGTCTTGCCATAGTCAAGCACATAGTCGAGCGGTATGGAGGGTGCGTGTCCGTCGAGAGCCGTTTGGGCGAGGGCAGCACGTTCTCCTTTGTCCTTCCGACGTGGGATGTCGCCTCCCATGCCGGTTAACATGATCTTAACCTGTCCATAACAGCTATTCACAACGGCGCCACAGCTTCGAAAAACCCGGATGAGACAATCAGACGGGGGGTGTTGTGGTGTCGCAAGCATCTGCGCCGGCCAAGATCAAAACAGTGCATCTTCACGCATTCTATGGTGAATTCCATGCCATAGAGGATGTTTCAATATCCATAGAGCCCAATATCATCACTGCGCTGATTGGGCCATCGGGCTGCGGAAAGTCCACGTTTCTGAGGACTATCAACCGTATGAACGATCTAGTGTCCGGTTTCCGAGTCGCAGGCTCGGTTGCCGTGGACGGACAGGACGTGTACGGGCAAGGAGTGGACCCTGTTGAGCTGCGCAAACGGGTAGGTATGGTCTTCCAGCGCCCCAATCCATTCCCGATGTCGGTATTCGATAACGTTGCGTACGGCCCCCGCATTCATAGGCTTGCTCAGGCGCGGGACCTCCCGGTCGTAGTGGAGGAGAGCCTGCGCGCAGCGGCCCTGTGGGACGAGGTCAAAGACAGGCTGCGTGAGCCAGCATTGCGCTTGTCGGGGGGGCAACAGCAGCGACTGTGCATAGCCCGCGTACTGGCCGTCCGTCCGGAGGTGCTGCTCATGGATGAGCCTGCGTCCGCCCTTGATCCCATATCCACTGCCAGCATAGAAGACTTGATGATTGAGCTGAAGCGCGACTATACCATAGTGATAGTCACGCATAACATGCAGCAGGCAGCCCGCGTGTCCGACAAAACGGGGTTCTTCCTCGCAGGCCGGCTGGTGGAGTATGCGGATACGAGAGAGATCTTCGAAAACCCCAAAGACAGACGGACCGAAGATTACATTACGGGCCGTTTCGGCTAGCCGGCGCGAAGCGCGTTGTGGTGTGCCGCAGGCGGAGGAGGAGTGCCGAGTGAGAAGGCGTGCATATGAAGACGAACTTGAGGCTCTGAATCGAGACATTCTGAGGATGGGGAGCATGGTGGAGGATGCTGTGCGGGCATCA
Source organism: uncultured Clostridia bacterium (assembly GCA_964478095.1). GTDB lineage: Bacteria > Bacillota > DTU025 > DTU025 > DTU025 > UBA5389. Next base: position 12,464 of record CAYZHL010000044.1, read on the forward strand.
GTTGAGGCGCTTGCGGTGCAAGACCTGTATCAGGCTCAGACGGTGATCGACAACGACCCAGTCATCGACGGGCTGGAGCTTGGGGTCGAGCAGAGATGCGTCAACCTTCTGGCCCTTCAGCAGCCCATGGCGAAGGATCTGCGGTTGGTTGCGACCGCCATCTCCATCGTGACCGACCTGGAGCGCATGGGCGATCACGCTGTGAACATCAGCGAGGTCACCATGAGAATCGGCAATCGGCCGCTGATCAAGCCGCTGATCGACATCCCGAGGATGGCGGCACTGTCGCAGGATATGATCAGGGGCAGCCTGGATGCTTTTGTGTCGCGCGACGCGGAGCTGGCCCGGGCGACGTGCCGGAAGGATGACGATGTAGACGCGACCTATGAAGCGCTCTTCGATGAGCTCGTGGGCTTCATCATCACGAGCCGAGACGAAAGCGTTAGCACACAGGCGGTGAACCTCCTTTTCGTCGCCAGATTCCTCGAGCGGATCGCGGATCATGCCACCAACATCGGCGAACGGGTCATCTATATGGTGACGGGCCGCCGTGAGACGTACTAGCCTTCATCGCCTCTTTTCATATCTGGCGCGCAATACGATCGCTCCTGCGTTGAGCCCGATGACCAGGGCCAGAAGGACGACAGCTGCTCCGTAAGCGATGGGCGCCTGGGCTTCGGGGCGTGTTCCCTCAGTGATCAGTGCGAATATGTGATACGCCAAGGCCTGAACTTCATCGAAGACGGAGCTTGGCAGGCGGGTCGTGAGGAAAGTGGCCGCGGTGAGCATTATCGGCGCGGTTTCGCCTGCAGCGCGGGCAACCGCTAGTATGCATCCGGTCAGTATTCCGGGCAATGCGGACGGCATGACTGCGTATCGCACTGTCTGCCACTTGGTGGCGCCCAGCGCCAGCGACGCTTCGCGGTATGACTGGGGAGTTGATACGATTGCTTCTTCAGCGGACCGGATTATGGTGGGCAGCACCACTATGGCCAATGTCAATGAGCCCGATAGGATCGACACCCCAAACCCGAAGAGCTTCACGAATACTGCCAGTCCAAATAGACCGAACACCACAGACGGCACCCCGGCTAAGTTGCTGATGCCTGTGCGGATCAGCCGGGCGGCGATCCCGTCTCGCGCGTATTCGGCGAGGTATATCGCTGTTGCAACTCCCAGAACAGCGGATATGCTGGTTGACCCTATCACCAAGTAGAGGGTTCCGAGTATGGCAGGCATTATGCCGCCGGCGGTCATCGCCCGACGAGGCATCTGGGTGAGGAACTCAAAGCTGATCGCCGGCAGTCCGCGCGCTCCTACGAACGCCAGGAGCGCAGCGAGAAATCCCAATGTGATTATGAGTGACGCGGCCATGACGACGAGCATTACCGCCTGGGTTCGCTTGCGGTGCCTGCCGTATCGAGCGGGCGCCTCCAAAGTTGTCATCCGGCGTCTCCTCCAGTCTGCCTTCTCAACCTGCGAGCCAGCGCTTCGGCCGCAAGGTTGAAGGCAGCTGTGATGATGAACAGCATCGCCGCCAGCGCAAACAACGCGTGA
>CAYZHL010000045.1:0-1395 GCA_964478095.1 uncultured Clostridia bacterium
CCCACGCGGCGCAGGGATTGCTCCTGCAGGACGCGCAGCAGCTTGACCTGCATGGGGGCGGGCATATCGCCGATTTCGTCCAGGAAGAGGGTGCCGTTGTTGGCAAGTTCAAACCGGCCCAGCTTTCCTTTCTTGCGCGCTCCCGTGAATGCCCCTTCCTCATAGCCGAAAAGCTCGCTTTCTAGCAGCGTGTCGGGTATGGCGCTGCAATTGACTACGACGAAGGGACCGTCCTTTCGCCTGCTTGCTCTGTGAATGGCCCGGGCCATGAGGCCCTTGCCGGTGCCGCTTTCTCCCCTGAGAAGCACTGTGGAATCGCCTGAGGCAATCTTCGCGGCGAATTCCTTCACGGACGACATGGGCTGGGAGTCGCCGATTATGTCATCGAAGGAAGTCGCGCGGTTCTCGTGCTCCCAGATCTCGTATGTGAACCTCGACACGTCGTCGAGGCGCTGAAAAGTCAATACAGCTCCTAGGGTCTTGCCGTCCACCGCCACCGGATACGCGTTGCATATCGCGTCGACGGTGTCGCCGGAGTGTTGCTTCAGGCGAGCCCTGTGATGCCTTATCTCGGTTCCGCGTCCCAGAGCGTCGTACAGCCCTGTGCCGGCCAGCACATCTTGCAGGCGTTTGCCAGCAATGGCCTCGGGAGAGAGGTGAAGAGCATCCAGCGCATATCGATTAGCCTGAGTCATGGTGCCGTATTCGTCAACGACTAGCACGCCCTGATCAAATGCGCCTATGACCGCTTCGAGCTGACGGCGGCGGAACCTATCTCGCGCCGTAGCCTCTTCGCTGGTTATCTTGGCGCTGAGCAGGTCCGCCATGCGTTCCAGAAATGCGACGTTGGCACGCACATTGTCGAGCAGCCGTCGGCGTTGCGCTTGCGTATGGCTGACCAGACCCATGACTCCGACAATGCCGCCTTGGTGATTGATGGGGCAGCACAGCTCTGCCGTGGCATAGCAGCGCTTTGCCATCACGCATGTTCGGCACAGTTCGTGGTGTCCTGGATCTTCAATAATGATGGTCGCGCCGATCTGCAGCACGTGGGCGTGGACGCGCCCTTGTCCAGCAAGGCTATTTCCCAGCTGCCTGCTGAATTCCCCAGTGCCCGCCACCCTGATCAGATCGCGGTCCGTGATTTCTACGTCAACGCCGAGGGCGACTGCGATGGCTTCCGCTACTCTCTGTACATCACCCTGAACCGTTCTGAGGCTTAGCACGTGGATTCCCTCCTGTTGGGCGCAGACAGGGCTCGAAGCGAGCCCGTCTATGTGAGCATAGCACAGAGGACCCGGCGATAGCAAACGGGTACTGCAAAATGCAATTGCAATTCGCAATTTCGCGGCGTGCGGGTCGCGGTGCTAGCGGTAGCGGAGCGCCGGGCGGGGG